>JAAYOX010000445.1 GCA_012520135.1 Clostridia bacterium | reverse complement strand
TACAAGATCCCGAAAATTATTGAGTTTAGAGGCGAATTGCCTCAGACCGACGTAGGCAAAATTTCCCGGCGGGAACTGCGGGAAGAACTGGAGGAGTTTTAATGGGGCAGGAGTTTTTTGAGGTTAAGAATTTGGTCAAAACCTTTGGCGGTCTGACAGCAACAGATAATGTCAGCTTTTCAGTTAAACCAAATGAAATAGTCGGTTTAATCGGTCCTAACGGCGCCGGGAAAAGTACTTTGGTTAAGCTGATCTTAGGGATTTTAAAGCCGGATTCCGGGTCCATTAATTTTAAAGGCAAGGATTTAACCGGCTTGAAGACCTGGGACATCGTGAATTTAGGCATCGCCGGGACTTTTCAGAATACCAGGCCTTTCCGCCATTTGCCCATTATCGCCAATGTTATGGTATCTTGCCTGGCCCCCAGGGGAAGAAAACGGGGGGAATGGGTGAAAAGGATTGAAAGTAAAGCTCAGGACGCTTTGGAGTTTGCCGGTATTTCCGATTTGGCGTTGGAACCGGCCTCTCACTTATCTCATGGTGATTTGAAACGGCTTGAAGTTGCAAAGGCGATAGCTACTGAACCTGAACTATTAATTCTTGATGAGCCCTTCGGAGGACTAAATCCTGCCGAGACTGAATTGCTGGCTAAATCCATTAAGCGCCTTCATAAAGGAGGAAGGTTTGGTCGATTGCATAGCGACGGAATGGCCATGATCATTATCGAACATAAATTATCAGAGTTAATGAAAATTGTAGACAGGGTGATTGTGCTTCAATTTGGCAAATTGATTGCCTCGGGTACTCCGGAAGAGATAGTCTCCAATGAACAGGTAATTGAGGCCTACCTTGGAAAGGAGGAGGCTAATGTTACTTGAAGTAAAAAACCTGACGGTTAATTATGATACGGCAATGTTGTTAAATGATGTGAGTCTTGAGATGGACACCGGGGAATTACTCAGCCTGGTAGGACCTAACGGGGCAGGTAAAACCACCCTGCTTCGAGCTATAACGGGCCTGGTCAGGTGGGACCGGGAAACCAAACAGGGCACCAAAGCCGGCAATATCGGGCTCCAGGGTAAAATCTTTTTTGCCGGGGAAGACATGAGTAACTTGGCGGCCTATGAAATTGCACGCCGGGGTTTGATTCTCTGTCCCGAAAGACGCCGTCCTTTCAGGGAACTGACGGTACTGGAAAACCTAAAAGCCGGATCATATATGTATCCCGGCCAGTTTGCGTCCTCCATTGAGTTTGTCTATCACCTGTTTCCCAGGTTAAAGGAACGGGCCAACCAGATTTCCGGTACCATGTCAGGAGGCGAACAACAAATGCTGGCTATCGGCAGAGCCCTGATGTCAAAACCCAAACTCCTTTGTATCGACGAGCCTTCTACCGGTTTGGCACCTTTAGTGAAAAAAGACCTTTTTGCCAAAATAAAAGAAATTAATGAAGAAGGAATCACTTTGCTCCTGGTGGAGCAGGATGTGGCCCTAAGTTTTGCCTTATCAACTCGCGGGTATATTTTATCCCACGGCAAAATTGTAGCAGAGGGAAACAGTCAGGACCTGCTGAAAGACGAAACTGTTCGTAGAGCTTATTTAGGCCTCTAAGAGGAGGGTTGTATAACCGATGTTGGCAAATATTGTGGTTAACACTCTGATTAATGCCAGTGTCTATGCATTATTAGGCTTAGGTTTTTCCCTTACTTTTGGTGTTGCGAGAATAATTAATTTGACCCACACAGCTTTTTATATGCTGGCTGCGTATATTATTTTCAGTTCCGTCAGCACATTGGGCTTAAATGCTATTGTGGGTATCTTATTATCTATTTTACTGGTCGGCG
>JAAYOX010000444.1 GCA_012520135.1 Clostridia bacterium | reverse complement strand
GTGGAGGCTATGGAGGGCAGTGACCGGGAAATTCAATTAGGTATCGAAATGGTAGCACGGATTAGTCAGGCTTTCACCGAAATTCGCAACGCTTTTGCTGAGGCGGCTGCCAAGACCGGCCAGGTGTCTGACAGTACTCAAAAAATCGCAGGCAATACTCAGCAAGTGACTACTTCGGTGGCTACTACCAGTTCCGCCGCTGCCGAAAGTGCTGCCTCGGCCCAGGAGGTGGCGGCTGTGGCTCAGGAACAAAATGCTTCCATGCAGGAATTAGCGGCTTTGGCAGACCGGTTGTTCACGGTTGCTCATCACTTCCGGGATTCTGTTACCAGGTTTCAAACACAGTAAACTAAAGCAAGCAAAGGACTGCTCCCATCCGGGGCAGTTTTTTGATCCCCTTCTGTCATGGTGAATATTGGTCACTGACCAAGGGAAGAATGATAAAGATTTTCCGGATTATACAGGAGGGGTTGAGTCATAAATGGAGTTAGGGATTAGCTTAATCTTGGTGGTAGTGCTGCTATTGATCATAAGACGTTCTTGGGACGGTACCCCGGTTCTTGGGGAATTACGGGATGTACCGTTAGATCCAGAACGCTTGAGACATCATGCCGGGGAGATTGCCAAATCCCATAAGACAGCTTCTCAACTAAAGACGGGTAGAGTCCTGTTAAAGCGATTAGAGGCCAACTATAGCCGGCTGTCCTCCATTTACCGTTACCTTAATGAGAAAGCCAAAGACAGTGAACAATTGTCTCCCGCTTCGGAATGGATTTTGGACAACTATTACATAATTGAGGAACAAGCTAAAGATGCCCGGCAGATATTAAAACAAGAACGGTTTGCCAAACTCCGGGTCCTTGATGAGGGGTATCTCAAAGGTTATCCGCGGATCTATGCCATTGCATTGGAGTTAATCAGCCATACCGACGGTAGGCTAGAACAAGCTGAGTTGATTGATTTCCTGAAATCTTATCAAGAACATCGTGTTTTAAGTATGGCAGAAATCTGGTCATTACCATTGATGCTGAGAGTAGCTCTATTGGAATACCTCCGGCATTTGGCCGATAAGGTATATCAAACTGAGCAGCAAGGAGATAGGGCCTTGGAATTGGCCCGGTTGGAACCCGAACATGGACTGGCGGAAGTACAGCAAATGTTTGACCGGCAGTCCGGCAGGAGTTACTCATCACTGGTGGTGCAGTTGCTGAAGGAATTGCGGAAAAAAGAACAGGATGAATTGCTACGGGGCTGGTTGGAACAGTATTGGCTGGACTTTGGCACAGATTTGGACAGTATTATTGCCCAAGAGCATTTTGAACAGGCTTCCCGCAAAGTTGCCGTAGGCCATGCCATTATGAGTTTAAAAACCATATCCCTGCTGGATTGGGAGGAAGTTTTTGAGAATTTAAGCCGGGTGGAATTGATTCTGGCCCAGGATCCTGACGGTACTTATCTCAACATGGATAAGGAGTCTAAGAATTACTATCGTCGTCAGGTGGGATTGCTGGCCAGGCGGTACCGGGTGCCGGAGCCTCGCGTAGCCCGGATAGCCGTAGGGTTGGCCAAACAAGTTGATGACAGGGAATTGCCTTCTAGCCACGTAGGATATTACTTAATCGGTAAGGGCAGGGAGAAACTGCTCAGGCAACTAAACGGTTCGGCCCAGGTTACCCGGATGCATAATTATCCTCCTGCCCGGTATTATAGTGCCGTAGCCGGCTTAATGGCTGCCGTAGTTGTTCCTTTGGCCTGGTATGGTTATAGATTTTCCCAGGGCAGTCTGGTTGTAGCAGTCAGCATTGTCTTATTGAGCCTGCTTCCCGTTAGTGAGATAGCAGTTTTC
>JAAYOX010000443.1 GCA_012520135.1 Clostridia bacterium | reverse complement strand
GGAAATGGGGATGATTTAATGAACGAAAAGCTGAAAAGCAGTTTGTTTAAATTGTGGCTTGTGATTAGTACTATAGCCGTTTTGCTGACTATCGTCTTTATTTTCGGTTATATCTTTAAAAACGGTATCCATTCCATCGACAGCGAATTTATCCTGTCCAATCCAAAGGGAATACCGTTAGGATCTGAGGGAGGCATTTTTCCTGCTATTATCGGTAGCCTTGCTTTATTTATGGTTGCTTGTACTTTTGCCAGTCTCCTTGCTTTGGCAACCGCCGTCTACCTTGTTTTTTATTGTGATTCCAAAAAGATTGAGGGTCTGGCCCACGTAGTTATCCAGTGCATGGCAGGCGTGCCCTCCATCGTTTTAGGGCTCTTTGGCTATACTCTCCTGGTAGTAAACCTGAAACTAGGCAGGTCTCTATTGGCTGCCGGGCTGACTTTGGGGATCATGATTTTCCCCTTCATTGAAGTACGGGTGGAAAAAGCTTTAAGAGAAACAGGTAAACACCTGGTCAATTCTTCTTATGCCTTGGGCATTTCCAAAGCCTACACCTTGTTTAAACTGATCTTGCCCCAATGCAGAAACGACATTGTATCTGCCGTCACCTTGGCAGGAGGCTTTGCCATGGGAGCCGCCGCCCCTATCATTCTTACGGGGGCCGTCATTTTCGCTCCTGTTCCCAACTCTTTGTTGTCACCGGTGATGGCTTTGCCTTTTCATCTTTACATTCTTACCGGAGAGGGCATTTCCCTGGAGAAAGCATACGCCACCGCCTTTGTACTGATTACCCTGGTTTTTGTGATTAACATTTTCTCCATCATTTTAACTTTTAGACAAAAGGAAGTGAGGTAGATGAATGTCCTGGAATTAAATAACCTGGATGCTTACTACGGGGACCGGAAAATCCTATATGGAATAAACATGTCCATCAAGAAAAATGCCATCACTGCCATTATCGGTCCCTCAGGATGCGGCAAATCTACTTTGCTGTTGGGGTTAAATTCAATGTTGGAGGAATATGGCGGCCGGACGGAAGGGCAAATACTGTTCAAAGGTAAAGAGTTGTCCTCTTATCAAAAAGAGGAAATCCGGAGACAAATAGGGATCGTCTTCCAAAAACCTTCTCCTTTCCCTTTATCCATCTACAAAAACCTTACTTACGCACCTATCTATTATGGCATCAAGGATAAAGGGAAATTGAAAGAAATAGTGGAAACGAAGCTCAATGTAGCAGGTTTATACGAAGAAGTTAAACACAATTTACACGCTTCGGCGTTGAAACTGTCCGGCGGACAGCAGCAGCGGCTCTGTATCGCCAGGGCTCTGACCGTCGAACCGGAAGTACTCCTGTTGGATGAGCCCTGTTCCGCATTGGATATCAAAAACACCGCCAACATAGAGCAAATGCTCAAAAAACTGGCCCAAGATTATACCATCGTCATTGTCACTCATAATTTGGCCCAAGCCAAAAGAATATCTAACTATACCGCCTTCTTATTGGACGGGCAATTAATCGAGTATGACACAACCGCAAAAGTTTTTTCCGCTCCAAATGATCGTAGAACCAAGGAATATATTGAGGGAATCTATGGTTAGGCATTTACTACTGCCCGGACAAAATTGAGGACCTTGTCCGGGTTTTTGATTCCAGGTTCCTGCTCCACTCCTGTTAACACATCTACTGCGTAGGGTTGGGTTGCCCCGATAACAGCTGATACATTAGCCGGAGTAAGTCCGCCGGCCAGGATCACCGGCATTGAAGTAGACTGTTGTATTTTACGAAACACCGGCAAATCAACAGGCACTCCGGTGCCTCCCGGTCTGTCCTCAGTATAGGAATCTACCAGTATGGCCCACAAGTCTGTCTTAGCCAGTTCCCAGGCAGCCAAAACAGGATCAGGGATGTCAAAGTCACAATTACCCTGCTTGTCGATCCTCAATGCCTTAACCGTTTTAATGCCTCTCGACTGCAACCGGCGGCTTATTTCCCGGACCTCCTGCAGGGTTTCCCGGTGATGAAGCTGGACGACGGTCGGTTTTAGCTGATCGGCTATTTCCAGGACTTTGTCCAGTCTCCCGGCTCCCCCGGTGACGACACAGGTGGTTAGATGAGAAGGAACCCAATTAATGAGTTCCTTCCCTTGTTCGATGGTCAAGTTCCAGGGTACAGGCGAGGGATATTCCACTACAAATCCCAGTACATCGACCCCGGCTTTGATGCAGATGTCAATATCTTTTCGATTCATTAATCCGCAGACCTTAACCTTAGTCATGAGCCCTGCCTCCCGCCTCGCTAAGCAAATGATACATGGCCACCGGATCCCCGGCTTTCAAAATAGCAGTACCCACCAACACCCCGTGAGCACCTGCCTCTCTGGCCCGCCGGACGTCACCGGGACCGGTAATAGAACTTTCACTGAGGAGGAAAACTTCCGGGGGAACCAAACCGGCCAGTTTTTCCGTAGTGTTGACGTTTCCGTCATCCATCTCCCATTCCAGAATGTTGCGGTTATTGATTCCCAGGAAACTTAGAGAATTTATCCGGCCCACTTCCCTCAATTCTTCTTCGTTATGAATCTCCACCAATGGCTCCAAACCTAAACTCAATGCTTCCTCCACCAGTTTTGGCAATTGCCCTTCGGTAAGGATGGCTGCAATCAAAAGGACTCCTTTGGCCCCATGCTCCCTGGTTTCAACCAATTGCTGCCGGGAAGTAATAAAGTCTTTCCGCAATACAGGCAAACCTGTTGCTCCGGCTACTTGAGCCAGCAAGTCTAAAGAACCCCCAAAATGTTCCTCTTCCGTTACCACGGAAAGCATTGGGGCACCTGCCTCCTGCAAACTTTTGGCGGTAGCTACCGGATCCCGGCCCATCAACAAATCTCCCTCACCGGGAGACTTGCATTTAATGTCCGGAACCACCGGTGTTTTGCCCCTGTGGTAATACCGCCACAAGGCACCGGAACAAGGCTTATCATTATTAGCTAGAATATTCTGTACCATTGTCCGGTTCATTTAAATCACCATCTTGTAAGCATGAGAGGCAACAATCAGGTCATCCAGTTTCCGCCGGGCAGCTCCGCTGTCAATTAATTCATTGGCTAACTCAATTCCCTCTTTAAAGGAAGCTGCCCTCTCGCCAATCATCAAGGCTCCCGCGGCATTTAGAACCACCGCTTGCCGGCGCGGTCCTTTATCCCTACCGGCAAAAACATCCCGGATCATTGTCGCATTTTCTTCGGGAGTTCCCGTTGCAATTTCCTTTAAGGTGCACCGGGATAGACCAAAGTCTTCCGGGGCGATTTCATAAGTAGTAATCTCTCCGTTATTTAACTCATTGATTCTGGTTTTACCTAGCAGGGATATTTCGTCCAACCCATCCAAGCCATGAACAAAAAGAGCTTTTTGGTAGCCAATGGAGGCGGCAACTTGGGCCACCGTGTCTAATAGTTCCGGTTTATAGACCCCCAATACATGCCTGCTGGCTCTGGACGGGTTAATCAAGGGGCCGATGATGGTATAAAAGATGGTTTTAATGCCCAGATCCTTTTCCGGAGGCAATACTTTCCCCATTACCGGGTGAAATAAGGGGGCGTAAAGGAAAGCAATGCCCACTTCTTCAATCAGCTTTTCCACACCTTCCGGGCTGATGTTGATCTCCACGTTCAATGCTTCCAGCACATCAGCACTGCCGGACAAGCTGGCAATGGAACGGCTACCGTGTTTAGCCACCGGAATGCCGGCTGCTGCAGCCACAAAAGCCACGGCAGTGGAAATATTAAAGGTGCTCAAACCGCCGCCGGTACCACAGGTATCCATCAATTCCTCGTCTACCCGGGGATCAATCCGGATACAGTGATCCCGCATAGCCTGGGCAATTGCAGTGATTTCCGTCAAGGTGGGTCCCTTCATCAAAAGGGCCACCTGGAATCCGGCAATTTGGGCCGGGTTTAATTGATCGTTCTTAATGGCCACAATTAAGTCATAGACTTCCTCCGCCGTCAAATCCTCTTTCACCGTCAGTTTTTGCAGTACTTTTTTAATCATGCTCATCTCTCCTTTGCTCAACTAATCTCGACTAAACTCAAATAAAAGACAGGGGGACGGTTCAAGTGTCTCACTCTTCACATCTATTCTCAACTCAACTCCTCTCAACTAAACTGAACCCTCTGCTCTTTGAGACAGGAAAACCGTCCCCGTATCTTGCTAGTTAATCGCTTCTTTCATCTGACGCACATACTCCACAACCCGTGGAATACACTCCTCACCGTATTCGGCTACCAATTGGACAATAGCACTGCCTACGATTACGCCGTCGGACATGGCAGCCATCTCCGCAGCCTGCTGAGGAGTCCCAATGCCAAAGCCTACGGCACAGGGTATGTCTTTAACAGCCTTCACTTTGCTAACCATTTCCGTGACTTGGTTACCAAGCTCCCCACGGACACCGGTTACCCCCATGGAAGAAACACAGTAGATGAAACCTTCCGCCTCCTTAACGATCATGGGAATCCTGTCTTTGGAGGTGGGAGCAATCATGGAAATTAAAGTAATGCCGTATTTTTGGCAGTAAGGCAATAATTCTTCCTTCTCTTCAAAAGGAACATCAGGCACGATAACTCCGTCAACGCCGCATTCCCGGCATTGCTGCATAAATCGTTCGGTACCGTAAACGAAAACGGGATTGGCATAAGTCATTAAAACAAGAGGTACGTCACAGGATTGACGAATCTTTTTTACCAGCTTAAAAACATGATCCGTGGTCACGCCTGCGGCCAGTGCCCGGTAATCAGCCTCCTGAATTACAGGACCTTCCGCTGACGGATCGGAAAAGGGAATCCCCAATTCAATGATATCTGCTCCTGCTTTACCCATTTCCAGCACCAGTTGCTCTGTTACCGCCAGCGAGGGATCGCCTACTGTAATAAAAGGAATAAAGGCTTTGCCCTTGCTAAACACCTGTTGTAATCTACTCATGGATTTTTACCCCCTTGTAACGAGCGATAGCCGCTACGTCTTTATCCCCTCTGCCGGACAAATTGATAACTATGATTTGATCCTGAGCCAATTGGGGGGCTAACTTCATCCCATAAGCCACCGCATGGGCGCTTTCAATTGCAGGGATAATCCCTTCCGTCCGGGACAAGTATTCAAAGGCTTCTACTGCTTCATCATCGGTAACGGCAACGTATTCCGCCCGGCCCAGATCATGAAGGTGAGCATGTTCCGGTCCAACTCCCGGGTAATCAAGACCGGCGGAAATAGAATAGACCGGTGAAATCTGGCCGTACTCATCCTGGCAGAAATAGGATTTCATCCCCTGGAAAATACCAAGTGAGCCTGTGGTAATAGTAGCAGCATGTTTACCTGTATCAACACCGCGACCGCCTGCTTCACAGCCAATGAGACGCACCGACTCATCTTCCAGGAACTCGGCGAAAATACCGATAGCATTACTGCCTCCGCCTACACAGGCCATGACTACGTCAGGCAACCTGCCTTCCTTTGCTAAAATCTGTTCTTTTACTTCCCGGCTGATCACACTCTGAAAATCCTTAACAATAGTGGGAAAAGGATGCGGTCCCACTGCCGACCCCAACACATAATAGGTGTCATGAATCCGCCCGGCCCATTCCTTCATTGTTTCATTGACTGCATCTTTCAGCGTCTGAGTACCACTGGTTACCGCATGGACTTTGGCTCCTAAAAGCTCCATCCGGTACACATTGAGAGCCTGCCGCTCGGTATCCTCTTTCCCCATGAAAATCTCACATTCCAGTCCCATCAATGCCGCGGCAGTAG
>JAAYOX010000442.1 GCA_012520135.1 Clostridia bacterium | reverse complement strand
TGCGCGAAGGCCTGGAAGAAACCATCACTATTCTAAGGCTGGAGATCCCCGGCCTGCTTCAAAAAAGTCTTCGTTCTACCAATGCTATAGAATCAGGATTTAGCATGGTCACCAAAAATGTGAAAAATGTCAAGAACTGGATGAATGGCACCATGGTACAACGCTGGCTTTCCGCAGCGCTGCTGGATGCTGAACGTCGTGCTCACCGCATCCAGGGGTACCGTTCCATGAGCGTACTGGTTGTTGAGATTAAACGGTTGACTATTGATTTGGAAATGGGTGATGCCGAAAAGGTTAGTAATATCGCGTAATACTACGTCACTCAAATTCAACGGCGTTAGGGACAAGCTCATTAACTTCCTGTCGGCTAAGTCGGAGGGATTACTCCCTCCTTCTCGCCTAAGAACTGTACGTGTCCCTTTCAAGGCATACAGCTCAAGCTCTCATTTATTCGTCTGTCTTAAATGACCAAGACATTCAGCGGTTTCCATTTTGGGTCTTCGGCAACAAGTGCTTCTACTGTTAAATCAAGTCTTCTTCTTTCCCATAAGGCTGTATATCCATCAGACGGTTTGTCTGTATTAATTAACATCTTTGCAGTTGCCAACCCTCCATGTTCAGCAACCATTTGAATGTACCTGGTGGCCACATAGCCGACCTCATTTTTAGCTCTATCATAAATATTGGCCATCGCCCGGTGGAATTCTTGCTCAAGCTGACTGCCCATAGCTATCTTGTTGATTGCCTCAATGCCGAGCCGTTTAAGCCTGTCAAGGTGATCTCGCATGTTTTTGAGCTCCTCTGGAGAGTGCCCCTCCCAGTCCAAAACCTCGCCCATTACTCGCAGTGGGTATTGGGTTCGGTAGGATCTCGTTGGATTCCCCGGAAACTTTTTGTCTGTCAGATTGGGATCATCTTCAATGGGACCTGTGGGCTCTACACGATAGATTCGACCGGGGCCGTCGCCCACTGCCAGTTCCGCTCCCCACGTTGCCGCATCCAATGTCGCAGTCAGATAGGTGTAGTTGGCCTTTTTTCTCTCGCCATAGTTAGAGCTATAGCCAGGTTCCAGCATGTCCCCCGCCTTCAGGTCGGCTTTTGTGCCGTGGTAGAAAGGTCCGGGATCCGATGTTCTGGGCGGCTTCCGTTCGTTCTTCATATTCATTTCCTATCCTTACCTCCCCGTGGTAAACAGGTTGTTGCCATTATTAGCCTTATAAACATATTAATTTTGAAAGAGCTTTTAACTAAATGCTATATCCAAAATTCTCCGGTGTCATAACGTGCTCCACAAGAGTAACATGTATACTGCCACGTCAAACCACCGTAACGTGATGGTCTCCAACTTCCCTCGTTCATTGTAGCTCCACATTCATAACATTTTCTTACAGAACTATCTAGTTCAATTTGCTGTACTAGTTCATCACTAATTAGACCAGCTTCTATGTGGTTCAACGCTTCCCCTATATTGCTAAAATACATGAATTCAATCTCTGATGCCAGCTCTTCTATATCAGAATGTATTGCCTTTTTGTCTGCTTCATTTGCAAAATCTTTATAATTACTTGAAATAAATATATAAGGGCTCAACCTGTGGCTTTTTGTGTAATATAAACTACTTAAGATTATCAGAGTGTCTTTCATGCTGTTCTTTTTATGCATAGGAGCTTTATTAAGGACTGCCCAATCAATTGACTGTAACTTAACTTCATTATTAATAGTAATTACTTTAGTATTGCTGTGTTCTAACAAAGCGTCAATTTCATTAATAATTGAAATGGCTTTTCTTTGAATTAATTGTTCAATTTCATTATCCTCAATAGCATCACACATCTGACCAGACAAGTGTATGATATCTTTATAATTTCTAATCTTACTTCTAATGCTTTCCAAATGATAGTTATAAATTTTATCAGTTTTATGCTTATCCCACTCTTCTTGTATTATTTTAGGAATTATCAAAGTAATTTGTTCTTGATCGATTAATTTTCTTAATGATCTTATAATCTCTATGTTTCGAAAATTTTTTCCTAAATCTATTAAAACACAGGTGTCCAGTGTTACGTAATACATCTTATCCTCCTAAATACGTATTTCTTAAAAACAGGGCAAAACCTTTTTTAACTTCGCCTAATAGACATTTGCCGAAAATTTTTACTCAACCTTTATGTTTCACTAATGCTTTTCGGCATTGTAAAAACTTTCCTTAAGCCCCGGGGGTTCAGCGTTCACCACTATTATTCATCTTCATTCTCTATGAGAAGTCTCATCCTCATCAACCCAGTCTTCCTCTATCCAGACCATACCATGACGGCCTTGCACTTTTCGAATTGAACCAGGTTTATATAACTTACATGATTTAGGGCCGTAGCAAAAGGTTTCATATCTGTATTTGCGAATATTGGGTTTCCAATGATCGACAATTATCTCCACGGCCATATGGCAACCCCAGATACAAGGAATACATCTAGTACCATAGGTCCGGGCAGCTAGGTGCCGGTGTCCCCTTCGTCTATACTCTTCAAGCGTAGGAGGAACCCCTTCCCAAGGAGGTTCCTTGGTTTGATTCTCACCGGTACGCCGGATTATTTTTAGTTTCGATACCTTGTAGAAATCCACAGGTTCCAAACGAGGATCAGGAACTGGTAAACATTCGCCGCTGATCACGTCTCCAGCCTGGAAGCTGTGCTTGGCCTGGGCTGCTTTGCCTATGCCAATAAGAAATGTATTTTTTTGTTCCCCGAGTTTGCCTTCTATACGCAAGGAGTATCCCAGGTAGTTATGGAAACGCTGATCGAAAGAGCGGGTAAGGCGGATTCGTGGCTGAACAGATATAATTTTGCCCTGGAAAGTATCTTTTGTAATGCTCATTATAAATAGCACCTTTTTATGCAATTTTACGGGATAAGTTATCATATCTTGAATTTTCTCTTACTTTTGACGTAGCTGGAAAGATTCCCCATTACCATAATTCTTCATAATATTGCATATTCCTTTTCAATTTAAAAGCTTCCAGTAAAATTGCTGGAAGCCTTTATAACATTAACGCAGTTATTTTAAAACATCCTCCATCCGGCCTCGTGATGTTGGATTACAGACTTCAGAAACGGTGTAGAGCCATTCAAAGACTGTTTTAAAACTTTTACCGGTGTAGTATAACGCTTTTGTTATTTCGTTTGAAGTTTTTTGGATTTTCCTTTGTTTTAGATTTGTATTGGCTGATACTATCCGATTGATTTCTTCTATTAAAATTTTGTTACCATAGATTCTTAGCCGGGGTATGGGTGTTCTTTTTCTGCCTGTACGATGGATATCAGCAGAAGAATGGAGTTCTACCCAAGCACGAATGAAACCTTTATCGTTAACAGAACCAGAAGGATAGGGCCTTTCTCCATTGTTTCTGCCAGCCCATCCTTGTGAAGTTAATATAGCGTCTATTGAACTAATATGAGAGCTTCTGGATATTTTTAAACGGTATTGAACACCGGTGGGGGAATAGCTTTTCTGGATTACTGTTCCGATTCCAAAGTGTCGTTTAACAAGGGAAAGGAAAAATATGTCTTTATGTCGGATTATGTATTGTTGTTCGGCTTTCGAAAGAGCACCCCAAAGGATACCCAGGATATACGCTCCGGTATCGGTTGATATATCAAGTGTAAACAAAGGGCCTGGTTTGGTTCTCCTATATTGAGGATCGGGGCACCCTGCAGCCCTAAATTTCCTGGCAATGATACGTGCCATTGAAGGGCTGACTCCAATTATTTTGGC
>JAAYOX010000441.1 GCA_012520135.1 Clostridia bacterium | reverse complement strand
TTACTGCTACACCGATTGCACACGCACTTACAATTCCTAAAACTGCACTTCATAAGGAGAAAGCTAAGGAATTTGCCAAGATGTTTTTAGAAATTGATAAGGAGGCCAGGGGATTTCTTCCTAAAGAAGGTATTGAGGGCAAAGATCCAATCGCGTAAATTCGATGCTGTATTTAAAGATTTTGTAATGCACAAATTAATTAATACCCAGGAAAAGAGGAAAAAAAGGAAAAAGGGAAAGAATTTGAAAAATCTTTGTATAATATTTCTTATTTTAAGAAAGGGATGATTATAAACATGAAAGCCATAAAGAGATTTATGTGTATATTACTTATCTTCATAATGATTATGGCGGTTGCCACTGCTTGTAAACCGAAGGATGTTGATTCGGAATCCGGAGAAGAAATAACATCAGGAGAAACTGAACCGGAAGAAAAGACTGTCACCATTACTGATATGAGTGGTGATACTGTAACGATTGATGGAGAGATCAAAAAGATTATCAATCTATGGCCGGCAGGAACAGCCTCGTTCTTTGTCATGGGTGCGGGAGATTTACTTGTTGGCCTTGCCGTTAATAGCCCAGGTGCTATGAACGATTGGACACAGTTTTTTTATCCCGATTGCATCAATATACCGGCTCTTGGTGGTACTACTCCTTCTATTGAAGATATTGTCAATTTAGAGCCGGATCTGGTTATTATTCATCCGAGCAATGCAAAGGATGGCTTTGCGGAACAGATTCGTGCTGTTGGCATTCCTGCCATTAATATTTATTTTAGCGACTATGAAACTATGGCCGAGGCCTATACTATTCTCGGAGAAATACTTGGTGGCAAATATCAAGAAAAACTTGCAATCTGGTGCGATGCAGTTGAATCCAAGCAGGCAAAAATAAGGGGGCTTACTGCCAATATCGCGGAAACTGATCGTCCGGTGGTTTATTATACTTCAGGCCAATCTGATTCTCTTACCCAAACCATGGCCGGTGATAGTATCTTCAGTGATTGGGCAGAGTCTGCAGGCGGCATTTATGCAGGCAGCTTGATGGATTTTGCTACAACAGAAGTGACGCCGGAGGCTATTTTTGACCTGAATCCTGATGTGATTATTTGTGGTGGTGTTTATCAACATAGTTCAAAAAATGCTCTAAAAAATACTGATGGTTGGAAAGACCTAAAGGCTGTTACAACAGATAGGGTATATACTAACCCGTATGCTTGCTTTAACTGGGAGCGCTTTGGCCTGGAAAGTCAGCTTCAGATTAATTATGCATTGTTATGTATCCAACCTGAAATTGCAAAGAATAATGGTATCACGCGGGAATCTATGGTTGATGAAATCATTGATTTTTATAAAACATATACCGAGATTGAGCTGAGTCAAACTCAGGCCGAGCATATGCTGGATGGCCTTCGTCCTGATGGCATGGCTGAATTCCCTGTACAGTAAAATGACTGTTAAAATAGGGCAACACGAACATCACAATAATGGTTCTTTTTGTAGCGAAGGAGCCATATCTCAAAAAAGAATATCTTCCGATACGGCTAAATTTCACTGGGTTTTCTGGTTGTCTTTAATTTTGCTTATGATTATTTTTGGCGCTTCGCTGGCAAGCGGTCGTTATGGGATTTCATACGGTGATACATTTCGTATAGTGTTTTCTAAGATTTTGCCTATCGAACGAACCTGGAATGATATTCAGGAAGCGGTTGTTATAGTTTACCGTCTTCCACGAACAGTTGCCGCTATTATTATTGGGGGAGTATTGGCACTTTCCGGGGCGGCCTACCAAAGCATCTTTAAAAATCCAATGGTTTCCCCGGATTTGCTTGGTGTGTCTTCAGGTGCCTGTGTTGGTGCGGCTACTGCAATTCTAATGAATGCAAGTAGTGTCGGTATTCAGTTGGGGGCCTTTGCAGGTGGGCTTATTGCGGTAACAATTACCGTAATGATCCCACGTTTGATACGTAATGAGTCTACAACTGTTTTAGTTCTCTCAGGTATTGTTATCGGTAGTTTGATGTCTTCTATTATGAGCATTATTAAATTTATAGCGGATACGGATACTCAATTAGCTGAAATCACTTATTGGATGATGGGTTCTTTTGCTAGGATTACTTTTGATAACATGCTGCCTGTTCTTCCAACAATTATACTTCCTGTGATTATAATTTTGTTCATGCGATACCGGCTCAATGTTCTTTCTTTAGGGGACAATGAGGCCAAA
Organism: Clostridia bacterium; assembly: GCA_012520135.1. Lineage (GTDB taxonomy): Bacteria > Bacillota > DULZ01 > DULZ01 > DULZ01 > JAAZDD01. The sequence continues at coordinate 225 of JAAYOX010000441.1, read as the reverse complement.
ACGCTCGGGATAAACTTACGCACTATTCGAGGCATATTTATTTTATGTTCTACGCTTATTACCGCAAGTTGTGTTTGTTTATCCGGTACAATCGGGTGGGTTGGTTTGGTAATCCCACATACTGCGCGAATGGTCATTGGCTCGGACAATAAAAAAATGCTTCCAATTGCCCTGATTTTTGGTGGAATTTTTATGCTTGTAATTGATATTTTATGTCGAACGCTT
>JAAYOX010000440.1 GCA_012520135.1 Clostridia bacterium | reverse complement strand
GATGGGGGTTGTTTTGGTTAAGGGCCAGATCTTTTCTTTTCAGGGCATAAGTCCTGGCCGCTACTGCCTGGGCTTTGAGGGCCTCCAATTCAAACAAAGCCGGCATTTCCGCCGCTACCGTACCTACCAAATACTCTTCCAGATCCATAACCTCAACTTGCCCTGTTTCCCGGATCAGTACCCGCAATTCCGTAGTTCCGGGGGAGATCTTTACCCTCTCCTCCATCTCAAAAGGGGCCGTAAAGTAAATGATACCCACCGGGATCCCGATAATAACGATGAGGGTGAATAAGGCTAGGATGAGCAATAGACGCCGCATAGGCTGCCGCCTCCCTCCTATATGCTGAGGGCTGTTCTGCTTGTACATTCTATGTAAGAGAAGAGGCAGTTATTACTTAACTTCTTTTCCTGATAATTAAAGGAGCAGCCTGGGCTGCTCCTTTACCTTACTTTTCCTTAATGTCCGCACCGAGGCTTTGAAGTTTTCCTACCAAATCTTCATAGCCCCGTTGGATATGATAGACATCGTCGATTTCCGTTGTCCCTTCCGCCATGAGGGCTGCGATCACCATGGCCGCTCCCGCCCTCAAATCCGTTGCTTTGACCGGAGCACCGGACAGTTTTCGCACTCCCTTGACTACTGCCGTATGTCCTTCGATGACTACTTGTGCTCCCATGCGTTTTAATTCATCGGCATGCATAAACCGGTTTTCAAAAACAGTCTCTACCACAACACTGGTGCCCTGGGCCATCGTCATTAAGGCCATGGTCTGGGCCTGCATATCAGTCGGGAATCCGGGGTAGGGAAGGGTTTTGATGTCTACCGCTTTTAGAGGCCGGGAAGACTGGACTCTGATGCCACCGTTTTCTTCATAAATAGTGACTCCCGCCTCTTCCAGTTTAGCAATGACAGGTTTGATATGATCGGTAATCACATTGTCAATCAACACGTCTCCTCCGGTAGCAGCGGCGGCTACCATATAGGTCCCTGCCTCAATCCGGTCCGGAATAATGGTGTGCTCCGCTCCCTGCAGTTCCTCTACTCCTTCAATCCGGATAATATTGGTACCGGCTCCCGTTACCTTGGCACCCATATTGTTGAGGAAAGTAGCCAGGGAAACGATTTCCGGCTCATCGGCAGCGTTTTCAATGATGGTGGTTCCCTTGGCCAGGGTAGCTGCCATCATAATGTTTTCCGTGGCACCTACACTGGGAAAATCCAAGTATACTCTGGCACCTTTCAGTCCCCCTGCACGGGCTTCTACCACTCCGTGGCCGATATTAAGACTGGCCCCCAAGGCGGCAAATCCCTTCAGGTGCAAATCAATGGGGCGACTGCCGATAGCGCAGCCCCCGGGCAGCCACATCTTGGCGTAGCCTTTTTTGGCTAAAAGAGGTCCCATCACTAAAAAAGAGGCCCTCATCTGCCGCACAAACTCTTGGGGTGCTTCCACCTCATCCAGGGCACTGCAATCAATAGCCAGGGAATTCTTGTCTTGCCAAGTAACCTTGGCACCTAGTTGTCGTATTAGCTGGATAATGGTATGTACATCAGCCAGCCGCGGTGCTTCGTGTAAATAGGACGGGGATTCCGCCAGCAAGCCGGCGGCTATGATAGGTAATACTGCATTTTTCGCACCACTCACGGCTACTTTGCCGGTGAGTCGTTTTCCCCCTGTTATGGAGAGTTTTTCCAACGGCTGTTCCTCCCTGTTCAGCTATCTTCTACATTATTCAACATGGTACATGTTTTTCCTGCTCACAAATCTTTACAGTTGCCCCTTCCGAAGACGTGTCGGACCCTTGTAGCGGACTGTAGATAAAGGCAAAATCGATGTTAATCGAAGGGCTGAATTGGAGCCAAAATCAAAAGAGCGAGGGAGCATGAGGAACAATGCCGACGGCATGAGCACCCGCAGGGTGCGATTTCGGAGGCATCCGAAGGCGACCGAGCTCATCCCCAAACCGGGCTCCTCTGATGCCCTCGATTAACATCGATTTAGTTTTAAACTATTAGTCAACTAGCAGATACAAGGGGGACCCCTGCCGCCTTAAAATTCCCGGTAAATCAGCGGTGAACCTATATAAAGATAAGTACATTCATCTAAAGGATGATACCGTAATGCCACCTGGACATTAACCGGTTCTCCCCGGGCGTCCAGCAACGGATTAGAAATCAGGGGAGAATACCCGCCTCCGCTAATCCAACGGCTATCCCGTACCTGCCAGGGGTTCTCAACTGCCAAGATTTGAAAAACCTCTGCCATGAGTGCTTCCTCTTCATTATACGTTTCGAGCCCCTTAAGGGTACCTGTCAGCAAAGTTGAATACCGGGGCCGGTAACCGCGGCTGTGGAATACTTGCCGCCAACGGTTTTCTAACGGGGGCAGCATTGACGGGTCTTCCAAGGTAGCTCTAGCTAATAGAAAACCCGGTTCTGCCGGATTATTTCTTTTAAAAGACAGTTCCAGTTCCAATCCCATGGTTTCGTCTCTAAGCACATAGGCAGCTACACTTTCCCGGTCAAAACCGGTGTCCCTGTCCCGGT
>JAAYOX010000054.1 GCA_012520135.1 Clostridia bacterium | reverse complement strand
TTGGCTTCCATACTGGTGGCCGTGGGAACATTAGCATTAATGGCAGTGGAAAAGCTTTCCTTGATGCCGGCCTTGTTTGAAGTAGTATCTGCCTTGGCCACGGCCGGCCTGTCAATGGGAGTAACGGAACAGCTTGGTCCTTTTGGATTGGTTCTGATCAGTATTTTTATGTTTGTAGGAAGAATTGGTGTTTTATCCTTGATTTACTTTTTCGCCCAAACACATAAACGAAAGATCGGTTATCTTAAAGAAGATATTCTAATCGGTTAAGATCCACCGGGAAGGGGTACTCAATGAAAAAATCTGTATTAGTTGTAGGTGTAGGCAGATTCGGTCAAGGTGTCATTGAGGGTCTTTATGAACTGGGTCATGATGTTTACGCCATCGACAAGAACGAAGACGCCTTAGATAACGTCAGGGATATGATTGTCTCCGGTGCCATTTTTGATGTGGCGGAAAATGATGATGAATTAAGCCGGATTGTAGCGGAAAAAAATTTCGATGAAGCGGTAGTAGCCATGGGCCAGGAGTTGGAGGGAGCACTGTTAGCCACTCATGTGCTGATCGAGGCGGGTATTCCTGTATCTGCCAAGGCCGCCAGCGAAAGAAGAGCCAGTATTTTAGAGAAAATGGGTGTGGAGCGGATTTTTTTCCCGGAACGAGATACGGGCCGGAGATTGGCTCAATTTATCTCCAATAGCCGTGCCGTAGATATTTTGGAGCTGCCTCAGGGATTCGTAGTAGAACAGATGACCGTCGGCAAAGGCTTTCACGGCCAAACTATTGCCGAGCTAAACACCAACAACCGTTTTGGCATTTGGATTATGTTAATCTATCATCAGGATGAACCTATTCCTCCCAAAGCTGCTACCACCCTTTATCAAGGAGACATCATGATTGTTTTCGGCAAAAAAGAAAACATGGCTGCCTTTGAAAAAGAGAACTTTAAAGGAGAACGGGATTGAGTAGTTGCTTCCTGGGGAATTTTGAGTTAAAATGTTGGTAACAAGTTAATACTGCTGATAGGTGCCCGTTAGGGATAATAGGGAAGTCAAGCACCAGCTAAAAGACGCGGTCCCGCCACTGTATCCGGGGACGAACCTCAAGCCACTGCCGTAATACCGGTGGGAAGGAGAGGCAAGTAAGATCCGGGAGCCAGGAGACCTGCCTATCAGTGTCTAGTCACCTTCGCGAGAAAGGGGGGCAGTCAATGAGGATGATGGTAAAGTCCTCGGCATAGTTTGCATTATGCCGGGGACTTTTTATTTTTCATAACAACCATAATTAATTATTTAAAGGAGGCACTCATAATGTCTGTTTCTGAAGCAAAAAAACAAGCAACTACACAAGGATTCTGGCAAATAAGACGGATGGTTCTGATGGCAATGTTTATCGCTTTAAGTGTCGTAGGGGCTATGCTTAAAATCCCCAGTCCAACCGGTACGGTAGCTTTGGATTCCGCTCCGGGCTTTTTGGGGGCAGCCTTATTGGGCTGGCGGGAAGGATTACTCATCGCCGCTTTAGGTCATTTAATCAGTGCCTACAGCATGGGGTTTCCTCTGAGTATCCCAATTCATTTAATTATTGCCTTGCAAATGGCCATCGCAGCCGCTTTATATTACATTTTGATCAAAAAGACCAATCCCTATGTTAGTATTGCAGTGGTCACTCTTTATAACGGACTGGCAATGCCCTTAAGTTTAGTTCCCATGCTTGGTATTGGCATGTTTTACGCCATGGCGTTACCTTTATGTGTTGCGGCCTTTATTAACGCCCTAATAGCTTATGTTTGCTTTCGTGGCCTTAAATCCATCGTATAGGTGATCATATGGGCAAGCAATATTTACTTCCACCCATCAGGCAGATCAGGGATCTAACTATTATCGACTTAAATAATGGAGAGAGCCTGGTCGTCGCCTGTGATTCAGCAGGAGCCGTGGGTCCAAAAGAATTGGATGAGGTCAAAGTATCAAATTACATTTTAGGTCGATTCATTTTCCGGGTAGCCTTGATAGAAGTAGTAGCATCAGGCGCTTTACCCATTGTGGTTACCGATGCTTTGGCGGTAGAGATGAATCCCAGTGGTGCCGAAATCATTGCCGGAATCAAAGATGAATTGAAGGACTTGGGCATGGAAAACCAAGTTCAATTAACCGGCAGTACGGAAGAGAATTTTGTCGCCAAGCAAAGCGGGATCGGAATTACGGTCATCGGCATTGGAGAAAAAGAAAAACTTCGCCTTGTCTCTGCCAAACCCGGCGATGAACTCCTTTGTCTGGGTCTGCCTAAATTGGGCGCAGAAGTGGAATTGACGGATCCTGAGATAATCACCACCAAGATAGTCTTGGACCTTTTGACTTACCCGGAAATCCATGAAGTAGTGCCGGTAGGCTCCAAAGGAATCCTCTACGAAGCCCGGACTCTGGCCAAAACCAACGGGATGGAATTAGAGTTAAACCCCGAATGCACCCTACCCCTGGAAAAATCCGGCGGACCTTCTACCTGTGTGCTGGCGGCAACGGCTCCTGGGTTTAAAGATCAGCTAACTAAATCCTTACCGTTGCCTGTAAACTTAATCGGAAAAATCAAATAGCTGAAAACAAAAACGATGCAGCCTAAAACTTTAAGGCTGCATCTGCTTTTTGATAAATAGCGTAAGGCTGCAATGCTTCGCGGAGGCTCCTTCGCTCTTTTGATTCTGGCTCCAATTCAGCCCTCCGATTAACATCGATTTTGTCTTTGTCAACAGTCTAAACAGCCATGAACTTCAAATATGTCTCTCTATATTTACAAGGATTTGAGGTACTCGACTAAGTCGCGTTTCTCCCCTTCTGACAAGTTCAAATTAAAGACATAATTGTAATGGTTAACGACTTCCATCAAGGTCTTAAAACGCCCGTCATGGAAAAAGCCGCCTTTTTGATGAGTCCACAATCCCCTTAGAGGTGCCGTACGGTATGCCCTTGTGGGTGAACGATCCGTTTGGAAACTATCGATGCCTATTTCTTCCGGCCGGTGCATATTAAAACCGGGTTCGGTAAAAGTAGGAGGCACATGACAACGATTGCAGTCAGCCTTACTGTTAAATAATTCCCGGCCGCGCCTGGCCGCTTCCTGATTATAAGAGCCTGCCGGAGGTTTAGGCGCTTCAAGGGATAACTGGTATAAATGGAGGGCCGGTAGTTTGGGCGAAACTAAATCCGGCTCATTTCTAACATTCCACAGCCCTGCTCTGGCAGCTACCGGGAACTGGGCAGGATCCCTCAGCCGTTCATCAAAAAAGGTTCCCTGACCGTGCATTTCTAAGTTAGCGACAAAAGCATTCCAATAAGGTATGGAACCAAATCCGGTCCAGGTTACCAGGTTAACACCGGCCAAACCGAAAGCCGGCGGGATCAAGACAGCTGCCGTTTTACCATCCGGCCTGAAGCCCTTACCATCCAACACCAACAGGGCGTCAAATTTGCCCGGTCCCCAAGCCCGAAGCACTCTGCGCACTGTTCCTTGATCCACCCCTAATAGGCTGGCAAAGGGTTCTAAGTTGGGGGCAAGAGCGATAATCTCTCCTACATTTAAATCCCTATTGGCCCAACCATCCAGGCGGCGACCAATACCCGGTGCCAGGGAGTTATCGACAGTGGAATGACACAAAGCACACTGGATGCCGAGGGAAGAAAGCTGCCCCCGGGAGTCAAAAATTCCTTTCACTCCCACCACTGCTTCCAACTTTAACAGGGCCACCGTCGTTGCCGGATCGTCCAGATTCACTTGCCCTTTTTTCAGCTGCTTGACGAGGGACGAAGGCAGAGAATCTACGTCAACTTTAAGTCCTAAAGATAAAGCATTCCTGGGGCTTAGCCCCGGTCCTACTCCTCCCAGTTGGGCACCTTTGATCGCCTCATGGAGGCGAAGCTGCCCACCCCAGAAATCCTCACTGCCGAAAGTATCATAACGGAATATCTGTTGCCCTTCCGCCAGCAGTTGCTGTTCCCCATGACCTGGATTATAAGGGAACCTGCTAAAACTGTTTCCCAACCAGGAGTTAATTACGCCAAAGACAATGATTGCTAATCCCAGAATCAATAATATAAACAACATTTTCCTGGTTCCAGGAAGCTTGAACACCATTTGGCATCCCCCCTGCGCCATACTCTCAGATAAAATTATGCAGAGAGGAGCCGGCTTATGAACATGCCGGTACAAATTCACCTTAATAATATAATAAAGACACCAAATGCTTTCTTTGCAAATTCCCCTTGAAAATGCTGTCAAAACAACGGTGCGGCCATTCCGGCTAAAATAATCAATAGAAAAACAGCGATGATTGTTATAAACGAACTGG
>JAAYOX010000053.1 GCA_012520135.1 Clostridia bacterium | reverse complement strand
TATTTAGATAAATTATAAAAATAAGATAAAATTCACTTGATTTTATTATTTGATTATGGTATTATATTATAGTATGAAATATGCGGGTGTGGCGGAACTGGCAGACGCGCTAGACTTAGGATCTAGTGGGGCGACTCGTGGAGGTTCAAGTCCTCTCACCCGCACCAATTACTTAAACTCTTGTCTATCAAGGGTTTTTTCCTTTTCTAACGTGGGGATAAAGCCAGCGGAGAAACGGCTTTTAGATTGGTTGGGGACGAATTGGGGACAAAAGTTTCCTCACTAGAGTACAAGAATGCATAGAAATGAATAATTGGAAATGGAAAGAAGCTGCTGCCTTATGAAACACTTGGTTCATGAGGCAACAGCTCTTTTTATTTTATTTTTTGGAGGATTAGTTCGTGCCGTCTTAATTGGTCTGAGTGTTGAGCATAGCCGTTGAATACAGCCTTAGTTTTCGGAATAATGGTATTTTCCAAACGAATGATGTCTGACTTATCGGATTTTTGATCCAATTTTTGTTTAATTTCTCCCATATCCATGGTCAGCATGTTTACCTGGGTGGCAACTAGATCCATTAATCTACCAAGTGTCTTGCTATTCTCCTCCAGATAGATAAGTCGCCTGTAGTCGTCATTTCTACCTTCTTCCAGGGCGATGAGTCTTTTACTGTCTTCTTCTCTACCCTTTTCCAGAGCAGTAAGCCTTTCATTCATGTTTTCAAGTAAAGCAAGAACTTTTTCTTCATAAGTCATGGTGAAACATTATTACCTCCTTTTTAAAGGAAATCGTTGCTGCCCATCCTTTGTGTTGAATTCATCTGAACCCAAAACTGTCTAGCTAGCAGGTACTGAAACAACATATATACAATTCAACGAATGTCAGTAAGTTCCTTTTCTTAAGTTACCAAATCACATTTTTTCAGCATAATAAAGGAGATACCGGGGTCAAATGGAATATTCTGATTAGTTGATTGTTTGCAGCACTGCAATGGGGGTTATGTAGCTATGCTCAAAAGTCTTGAAAAAGAGATCCAGCTAATCAAGCGACATCGCTATCAGTTTTTGCTGCTCATTCCCCGTAACGTAAATAGCACCAAACTTTGTGACGCCGTATCCCAGTTGGGTATTCCCATGGTCAATGTCAGTTTGGCGTTGGCCCGGCAGATGAAACAGATTCCCGCCGGCAGACGTCCCCGACGAGTTAAAGATGAATTAATGAATGCCATGGACTGCCAGAAGCAAGAGACTGTCTTTTTAAGGAGGATTCACTACCTGTTTGATGAAGAATTGAAACAGGATCCCCTTGGTTTGATTCAAGCCATTAGCGGTAATAAAACCATTTTAGTTGAGTGGCCGGGGGAAGTTGACCATGGAGTGCTACGCTATGGTACTCCTGATCATCCTGAGTATTATGAAAGAGATGACTATCAGGCCCATATTATCGAATTATAAGTGGGGAGGGGTAAAATGTTGTATCGTGATTTACTGCAATTTGAGCCACTGGAGACAGTGATCCAATTAAAAGAAACCTCAAATAAAGACAAAGCTCTGCAGTTGGTGGATACCTATGTCATTTCCGAGCGGATGGCTGAAGTAATTAATGATGTTATTCTGGAACAGCTGCAATTCGATAAACCTGCTGATAATAAAGGTATTCTTATTGTCGGCAATTACGGTACCGGTAAATCTCACTTGATGAGTGTCATAGCCGCTATCGCCGAGATGGAAAACACAGCCCAAAGACTGACTAATCAGCAGGTAGCCGATAAGGCCAAAGACCTGGAAGGACGGTTTAAAGTGATTAGAACCGAATTAGACGGTATTACCATGTCTTTACAGGAGTTTTTCTTTGGGGAAGTAACAGATTATTTGCAGTCGGTTGGGGTGGATTATCAGCATCCAGAGCTGGATAAGCTCAGAAGTAATAAAGATGAATTGGTAAGGCTCATGGCCGCCTTTGAAGAAGTGTATCCGGAACAGGGTTTACTTTTTATTGTGGATGAATTGTTGGAATATTTACGCTCCCGGAAAGAAAGGGAACTGATTCTCGACCTGAATTTTCTACGGGTTTTAGGTGAGATTTGCGGCACCACCCGCTTGCGTTTTATTGCCGGAATTCAGGAGATGCTCTTTGATAATCCCAAATTTGCTTTTGTAGCCAATGAACTGAGCCGGGTCAAGGAACGGATGGAGCAAGCCGTCATTGTCCGGGAGGATATTGAATATGTGGTATCACACCGCCTGCTCAGAAAAACCGAATACCAAAAAGGATTGATCCGGGATCATCTCCAACGGTTTGTCCTTTACTATGAAAAACTGAATGAACAGCTTGAAAAATATGTGGAATTATTTCCCATTCATCCTGCTTACCTATCTGTTTTTGAAAAAGTGATTGTGGCGGAAAAACGTCAAATTCTCAAGACTATTAGCCTTGAAATGAAGAAACTACTGGATCACAAGGTGCCGGAAGATCAGCCGGGGGTTATTTCCTATGACAGCTACTGGCCCTATATCGAAGGAGACAAAACATTAAAGGCAGAACCCAATGTGAGAGAGGTAATGTCGAAAGCAACCATTTTGCTGGATCGGATTGAACATGCTTTTACCAGACCCAGCTACAAACCCATGGCCAAAAGGATTGTCCAGGCCCTGGCTGTTTTTAGGTTAACTACCGGTGATATCTATGCCAAGGTAGGGGTTACGGCCGCAGAACTCCGGGATCAGCTGTTTTTGTTTGCTCAATTGCCGGAGGAAGACGGGGAGTTTTTGTTGGGACAGGTGGAGGTAGTCCTGAAAGAAATCCTAAAGACCGTCAGCTACCAGTATATCTCTGTAAACAATGAAAATGGTCAATATTATCTGGATCTCCATAAAGACATTGATGTGGACAACTTAATCGAGCAGAGAGCCGAGACATTAAGCAATGATGAACTGGATCGCTACTATTATGAAGTGCTGGCCTGGCAAACAGGTCATACCACTGATAGCACCTACCGGCCCGGGTACCGGATCTGGCAGCACGAACTGCCCTGGTACCAACGCAAAGTGACCAGACCCGGCTATCTTTTCTTTGGCTATCCCAATGAACGTTCCACCACGCAGCCGGAAAGAGATTTTTATATCTACCTGCTTCCGGTATTTGATAAAAAACCCTTCAAAAATGAAAACAAGCCCGATGAGGTCTTCTTCACCCTGGAGACCAAAGATGAGGCGATCTACCGTAAGCTACGGTTATATGCCGGTGCCAAAACCATGGCGTCTACTAATCCCGGCGGTACCCGGAAATTGTATGAAGACAAAGCAAGTGCTTACCTGAAGGATATAACAGTTTGGTTTAAAGAAAATATGACCACTGCTTATAAAATGACCTATCAGGGAAAAATCAAAAGGCTTGCCGAATGGCAAATCGTTTTTCCGCCTCAGGCCTCCGTCAGAGAGATCATTGATGCGGCCTCTCAAGAATGTTTAAGTGGTTGGTTCAACGATAAATATCCTGATTATCCTGTTTTTAGTAAAGTAGGGGAACCGATCACCAGTACCAGTATGCTCACTACCTACATTCCTGAGGCATTGCGGAACATCAAGGAACCCAAAACCAAAAACGGGATTGCCATTTTAGACGGATTGGTTTTATTGGATCAGAAACAAAGGTTGAATATACACCGGTCAGGTTATGCCCGTTGGGTTTTGGAGCTTTTGGCAGCCAAACCGGAAGGACAAGTGGTCAATGCTTTTGAGCTGATTGACGTGGTGGAAACCTATAATAAATACGGCGAGGTCAAAAGAACGGTTAAGTTCGATCTGGAGCCGGAATTGTTTGCGGTAGTGCTGGCCGCTTTGGTCTATAACGGAGACATCGTCCTGACCATTAATGGCATTACCTACGATGGCATGAATTTTGATGAGTTGATTAAACTTTCTCCAGTGCAAATTGCCGATTTCAGCCATCTTAAGAGGCCCAGTCAACTGCCTTTGGCGGCCCTGGGAGCATTATGCGATTTATTTGGGATTGGGCGGGGGTTGCTAAACCAGGACAATTTACAACAATTCATTCAAGAATTGCACCAAAAAACAAGGCTGAGCCTGGAACGAACAGTACAGGTGGAGCAAGAGATAAAGGACGGAATTCCCTTTTTAGAGGTAAATCTCCTTAGCGATGCTCAATTAAGAACTCATCTTGATGAACTAAAACAGTTAAAGGAATTCCTCCAAAGATTGGAAGCCTATGATACCCCGGCTAAGCTGAAGAATTTGCCTTTTGGTGTGGAGGATATTGAAAAGCAAGAAAAGACAATTAAATTGACCTACCGGCTGAGTCAATTGCGGGAAAGAGCGTTGAGTTTCTTACAAGAGGCAAATTACCTGGTTACTGCCCAGAATATACTGCCGACTAACCATCACTGGAGTGCCAAAGCAGCAAAACTGTTGAGTGAACTCGCCTTGGCCCTGAAAAACAATGAAGACTGTCAAGCACAAAAATACCGGCTTAAACAGCTGAAAGAAGAGTATTATGATCTCTACTTGAATTTTCACCGCCAGGCACGGTTGTCGGCCACCCAGGAACATAAAAAAGAAGCACTCTTGGCTGACGGGAGGGTGACCGCACTAAAACAGCTGTCAGGGGTCAATTTACTGTCAACAGAGCCTTTTGCACAGTGGTTAAGCCGGTTAAAAGGGCTTAAAGCCTGTTGGAGTTTGACAAAAGCCGACTTGGAACATACTCCTTACTGTAAAAACTGTCAATATCGTCCCAGTGAAGCCGGAAGCATGGAGTATGTAGCTTTGGAAGAGCTGGAAGAAGAGTTGGAACAGCTATTGGACAATTGGACCGCAACCCTATTGGCTAATCTGACGAGACCGGAAATACAGGAGTCCATTACCCTGCTGCAGGAAAAACAAAAAGAGGCCGTTGCGGATTTCATCCGGAAACAGGAATTAACCTTACCTGTTGCTCCCCACCTGGTGGAAGGGATTAATATTCTGATGCAGGGGATTGAGACAGTAACTATTACCCTATCTGATTTGAAAAACATGATGAACAACGGACAGCCTTTGACCGTGGAAGAACTGCAGGGGAGGTTTGCCAATTTATTAAAGGGCAAAGTGGGAAGCTATCCCAGGGAAAATGTACGTATTATGTTGGGTGATTAGGGAGGGTGAATGATGGCAGCAGATGTACAGCAATCCTGGCTTGAGAAAAAGGAAACTACCGGCCCGGTCTTTTGCCTGGGACACGAATTTGCCAGTGAGAAAGAAAGAAGAGCTTATTTCCGTAATGAGTTACGCAAAAAACTGCCTGAATTAAGGAAAACAGCAGGCTTTCCTATCGGGCAGGATGAGGATATTATTGCCCTGTCGGATCCTCCTTATTATACTGCCTGTCCTAATCCGTGGCTGGATGAGTTCATCGCCACCTGGCAAAAGGAGAAAAGTGGGGAAACAGGAGCATATCACCGGGAGCCCTTTACTGCAGATGTTACAGAAGGAAAAAATGATCCCATCTATAATGCTCATAGCTACCATACCAAAGTACCCCATAAAGCGATTATGCGGTACATACTCCACTATACCGAGCCGGGGGACATTGTTTTTGATGGCTTTGCCGGTACCGGCATGACTGGGGTGGCGGCCCAGTTATGCGGTGATGGGAAGGCAGTCCGGGAACTGGGTTATGAGGTATTAGACGATGGCACTGTGTTGGATGAAGAGGGAAGGCCTTTTTCTCGATTAGGCAGCCGCAGAGCCATTTTGAATGACCTGTCTCCGGCAGCCACTTTCATTGCTTATAATTACAATAACCCCGTTGATGCAGCAGAATTTGAAAAGGAAGCGGGCCGGATTTTGGCTCAAGTGGAAGCGGAATGCGGCTGGATGTATGAAACCCGGCATGTAATTAACGGTATGCCCCAAAAAGGTATTGACGGCAAGCCGGTCAGGGGCAAAATCAATTATACGGTCTGGAGTGATGTTTTTATCTGTCCCAATTGCACCGGGGAGATCGTCTTTTGGGAAGCGGCGGTGGATCAGGAAACAAATAGAATATTGGATACCTTCGCCTGTCCCACTTGCCGGGCCCAACTGACTAAAAGAACTGTGGACCGGGCTTGGGAAACCAAATTTGATCCGGCCCTTGGTGAGACAGTTCGCCAGGCGAAACAGGTTCCGGTGCTGATCAATTATTCGGTGGGACGGAAGCGTTTTGATAAAACCCCCGATGAAGTAGATTTAGCCCTTATAGAGAAAATTGAGGGAATAGAGATACCTTATTGGTTTCCTAAAATTCCAATACCGGATGGGGATAAAACAGGGGAGCCTTTACGAATTGGTATAACCCATGTCCACCATTTTTATACGAAACGCAACTTAAATTTTCTAGCCATGCTTCTAAAGGAATTGTCTCAATCAAATTTGCGGTTTCAGTTGTTGTTTTTAATGTCATCATTAAACATACATGTTAATAAAATGCGGAGATATCAACCGGTCAAACCAGGAGGTACGCCAGGTTTGCCTGGTACATTATTCATTTCATCACTAAGTGTCGAATTACCAATATATGATGTATATCCAAGGAAACAGAGAAATCTTAGTAAAATTATGCCTATTGGTTCGACAGGCAATAATGTGGTAACTTGTGGATCATCAACTCGATTAAATCTAGATGATAACACAGTAAGCTACATTTTTACTGATCCTCCTTTTGGCACAAATCTCATGTACTCTGAATTAAATTACTTGTGGGAAGCATGGCTTAGAGTGTTTACCAACAATGAACCGGAAGCGGTCGTTAATAAAACCCAGGGCAAAAGCTTGGTGGAGTACCAGCGGTTAATGGAAGCCTGCTTCAAGGAGTACTACCGGGTGCTTAAACCGGGACGCTGGATGACGGTGGAATTCAGCAATTCCCAGGCCAGTGTGTGGAATGCCATTCAGGAAGCGATACAGAGAGCCGGTTTTGTTATTGCC
>JAAYOX010000439.1 GCA_012520135.1 Clostridia bacterium | reverse complement strand
TGAGAGCACAGAATCGTTCCTTGTACGGCTGTGGCTTTGGCTTGGGCAGAGGAGGTTTTGGTAAAGGCCCCGGAGGCTTTGGCAGAGGTCAAGGTGTTGGGGGGCCTGGCTCATGCTTCTACGCTAACCCTCTACCCAATGCAAACTAAATATAATACTTACCTTAAAGAGCCCTGGTTCACTAGTCCAGGGCTCTGCTTCTTGACAGTCTGCATCTCTAATCGGTGTTTTGCAGGGAGTCTGAGTCCTCATTTATTTGTTAAACACAATATTTTGCTATTTTACTAAAAAGTATTAACCAATTCATTACTTGGGCAGGAAATGCGATTTAAGAATCGAAATATGCAAGTCGAAGGATATAGTCTCAGTCTGGTTAAAGAATTGGGGGTTAATAAATGGGCTGGATTAAAAAAAGACTGCTGCTGGGCTTTGGGGTGGTTTTTGTATTTTTACTGGGTTTAGGGGTATTAGCTTACGTTAATACCAATAACATGCATGGCCTGGCGGTGCAAGTAAACAATGATGCCTTGATTAATCAGCACCTATTAAACGCTGAGATAGCACATGAAAACTTTATGAAAGAATTCTACCATATGTTCCTCACCGGCAATCTTAGAAGTGAACCGGTAGGCCCCCATGAATGTACCTTTGGTAAATGGTATGACAACTTCGTACCTGATGAGGATATCCAGTCTACCTTTGCCGCCATGAACGACCCCCATCAACGGGTTCATAAATATGGCAAGGAAGTATGGCAATTAGCTGCCGCCGGGGATTGGGACCGGGCAGAACAATTGTTTATCGCCCAGTTGTTACCGGCAGTGACTGAACTAAAAAGTCATTTGCATAAAACAGGAGAACATCTTAACCGGCAAATGGAAGCAAGTATCGCCCAAAGCGATGAAACCGCCGCTTTCGTCAAAATGATGACTATTGCAGCCTTGTTGGTATCTCTGGTCCTGGCCAATATTCTTTCCTTTAATACCGCCGGGGCTATTACCCGTCCCATAGCCACATTGGTGGGAATAACCAGGAAAGCTGCTCAAGGTGACTTGACGGTTCAACTAGACAGAGTTCAGGCAAAAGGAGAAATTAAAGAATTAGTAGACTCTTTTGCATCTATGATCACAAGTTTAAAGGGTCTCATCGGTAATATTTCCCATATTACCGTTAACGCTGATGCTGCCAGCGATTCTTTGGCGGCCAGCGCAGATGAAACCAGAAGGGCAGCGGAACAGATTGCCATCACGATCCAAGGCATCGCTGAAAGCGGTGATCAAGTTTCACGCCAGGCCGAAAAATTAGGTGACCATTCGGAAGAGATTAAATCTATTGCCTTAACATTACAGGAAGCTGCTAGTAATAACGTAAAAACGTCCAAAGACACCGTCAACATGGCTGTAGAAGGTAATAAAGCCGTTAATGAAGCCATTGCCCAACTTGGATCCGTAACAGAAACAGTCGAATTTGCCACTGACGCTATTCAAAAACTTGGCATGCGCTCCGGCGAAATTGCTTCTATTGTTGAGTTAATCGACGGTATCGCCTCCCAAACCAATTTGCTGGCGTTAAATGCAGCTATTGAAGCAGCACGGGCAGGCGAATCCGGCCGGGGTTTTGCGGTGGTGGCTGAAGAAGTACGAAAATTGGCGGTGGAATCCGCTTCGGCTGCCGAAAAGATTACCAGTTTAATTGAAGATATTCAATCAGAGACCACAGTCACCGTCAATTCCATGGAGGTTAACACTGAAGAAATAAATAAACAGATGCAGATTATCAAGGTGGCAGGTTCCTCTTTAGCTTCTATTGTGGCTGCCGCTACCGAGTCCAGTTCCTCTTCGGAAACGCTGCTGAAGTTAAGTAACGTCCTCCAGCAAAAAGGAGCCGACTTAGCCTCTTTAGTCGAAATCATTAGAGAATCCATTCAGGAAAATGCCGCAGGCACTGAAGAAGTGGCTGCTTCGGCCCAGGAGCAGACTGCTTCTCAAGACGAAGTGACCGCTGCCGCCCAGCAATTACGTCAACAAACGGTTGAGTTAGTAAAAGCCGCTTCTATCTTTAAGGTTAACAGTTAGGCAGGTGAATGAAAATGATCAGAATTGAGCACCGTCAAGACCGGCTGGTAGTGTTCCTGGAGGGAGAACTCACTTTCTACAATTCCTCGGAAATCAAGGAACAAATCAAAAGGGAAATTACAGGTAATGAAGAGCAGTTGATCCTGGAGTTTTCAGGCTTAACGATGATCGATAGTTCCGGGGTAGGTATTATCATCTCCCTGCTCAAGAAAATGAACGGTAAAGATCTGGTAGTGGTAGCCCCTCCCCCTAAGATCGCCCGGGTATTGGAAATCACACGCATCAATCAGATTGTCCCCATTGTCGGTACTCTGGATGAGGCTTATCAAAAATGAGGTGGAAATGTTATATTCCCAGTACCAAGGAAGAGTTACAAACAGCCAAAACTAAAGCCCTGACAATATTGGAAAATTGGGGCATTAGCAAAGAACAGCTATTTGATTTCAACTTAATCTTATGCGAACTGTTAGTTAATGCCGGTGAGCACGGCAACTTATGGCAGCGGGATAAAAAGGTATTCCTGAGTATACGTTATTGTTCAGCACATAATCTAATCCTCATGTTTGTAGCCGATGAAGGGAAAAAGAAAATCCGGAGGACAACTGGTAATAACCTTTGCTCCGAGCGAGGACGAGGTTTGCTGCTATTAAGTGAGTTGACGGATCAATACCGTATCGGTTGCGGTCGGGTCTGGGTAAGAAAGGAAGTCAGGAATGAGTAAAAAAATTCTCATTGTTGATGATGATATTCTGAGCAGAGAACTCCTGTGGGGTTATCTAGCCGGAGAAAAATATGAGGTATGGACCGCCTCCAATGCGGGAGAAGCCCGGACTATAATGCATAAAACAGGACCTGATTTGGTCCTGTTAGACGTTATGATGCCCGGAGAGGACGGTTTTAGTTTTTGCCGGTACATTAAAGATAAATGGCAGGAACCTTTTTTGCCGGTAATACTCATTACCGCGTTAAACGATCGTAACAGCAAACTCCAGGGTTTGAACAGCGGTGCGGATGATTTTCTGACCAAGCCTGTAGACCGAATCGAGCTACTCATTAAAGTTCGGAACATGTTAAAAACCCGTGAACTCCATGCCAATCTTTATACAGAACTGCTTTTTGCCAGGAGAGTTCAAGAAAATCTCTTTTTTACCGGTAGCCGTCTTAGTAACGATGAGCGGCTGTTTTATCAACCCTGCCGTCAAGTTGGCGGTGACCTGATTGAGACTTGGAAACAAGAAGGCAGCCGGTGGGCATTATTAGCTGACGCGGCAGGCCACGGGCCATCGGCTGCCTTGATCGCCACTGCCGTGAAAGCTTTAATCGACAAAAATGCGACTACTCCGGGTAACTTGTTGCAACAACTAAATCATAGCTTATGTAGCCTGTTAGCCAATGAGGATACTAGTTATTACGTCACCTGTATCTGTATTAAGGCCC
>JAAYOX010000438.1 GCA_012520135.1 Clostridia bacterium | reverse complement strand
GAAATATAAAACTGCCCAAGATAATTCCCAGGGTAATAAACATCATCTTCCCCCTTATCTGCTGGAAAATTAAAACTATTTTGTCATCACTAGGAGGAATTCTACTTTGCCGGGCGAATACCTTTTTATGAATCTAGATTCATTTTATTAACTGGCAAGGGGGAATGCTGATGCTGAAAACCTGGTTTTTGGCCGGGCGGCCTTGGTCTTTAACAGCGGCTGCTATACCGGTTACCCTGGGTTCCGCCATCGCCTGGAATCAGAGCTATTTTCACCCGGGTCTATTTTGCCTTACTTTAATTGGAGGTGCCGCTATCCAATTAGGAACCAACTACACCAATACCTATGGGGACTATATAGCCGGAGTAGATACAGTAGAGTCTAATCATACTTCTCCCCAATTGGTTCAAGGTATCTTAAGGCCGGACCAAATGTTAAAAGTGGGCCTAAGTGCTTTTGCTTTTGCCGCGGCCATCGGTCTGTACCTGGTCTATTTGCGGGGCTGGCCTTTATTGGTGATCGGATTATTGGGCATTTTGGGGGGTTATTGGTATACCTTGGGAATAGCCTATAAATACCGCGGATTAGGTACTATTCTCGTTTTCTTTCTCATGGGCCCCATGATGGCTTGGGGTGCCTATTATGTTCAAACAGGCTATAGTAGTTGGACCCCCGTGTTAGCTTCTTTGCCGGTTGGATTTTTGATTTCAGGCCTGCTACACGCCAATGATTTCCGCGACATACCCCATGATCGTGAAGCCGGCATCATCACTTTAGGAACCATTCTTGGCTTTGATCGCAGCCTACCTTTCTATTACCTGCTCAATCTGGGTGCATATATTTCCTTGGTATTATTAGTGATAGCAGGCGTGCTGCCCTTGGTGGGTTTAATACCCCTCCTGCTGATACCTCGTTTCTGGGGGTTGATGAAAGACGCTCATGCCGGTTGGCTGGGTGACAAGGAAAAATTGATCTGGCTGGAGAAAAATCACGCCCAACTGCACTTTCAATTTGGAGTACTGTTTGTTATCAGCCTGCTGATCAACTTAGTTTATTGAGGGAGGACTCTATGGATCACCAAAAAACAGGTACACACCAAGTATTATTCACTCTTTGTCTGGCTATCGTTTTCTGGTATTTAATCTTTGGAGCCAAGCTCATGAACTTCTGGCTTTCCATGGCTATCGCTGCTACAATTTTGGCCGGTCTATCAATCTTATTTAACGGTGTGCCCTTTGCTAAAAAAGATTTTAACACTAGAGCAATCATATTGGGGCTGGTTTCTGCCTTAGTTCTTTACCTGCTATTCCGGCTGGGCAACACAATTTCCCAGTGGATCTTTACGTTTTCACAGGGGCAAGTGGCTTCCATTTATGATATTCGCACCCAAGGACCGGCCATTGCTATCGGTTTAGTGCTGGTCTTCATTACCAGTCCGGCAGAGGAAATCTTTTGGCGGGGCTTTATCCAAAAATGGGCCATGGAAAAGTACGGAAACCTATGGGGCTGGCTTTTAGGTTCCGGCATCTATGCGGGGGTCCATATTACCTCCGGTAATTTCATGCTGGTAATGGCCGCTTTGGTAGCAGGTTTGTTTTGGGGTTTGATGTATTGGCAGGAAAGGAATTTGGTTTCCTGTATCATTTCCCATTGTGTCTGGACTGTAGGTATCTTTCTCTTATTCCCCATCATGTAACAAGCCCGGGGATTTACTCCCCGGGCAGGTAGTCTTGCAAAAAATGAATAATGTCTTTTGCCTTGGGAGGGCAGCCAGGTAAATAGGCAGCCAATCCGGAGGTACAGGAACCAATACCTATTCCTTCTTTCTTTTGGTTCTGATAACCTTGTCCAATGGCAATTTCCTTGGGAAGACTCTCCAGCTTTCCCTCTTCTTTAAGGCGCATTAAGGCATGAACTAAACTCCCAAAGCAGGGAGAACAAGCCCTGTCTTCCTTAATCCATTGTCCCAAATAGTCTATTTCTTCCCCCGGCTCGATGGGTGCTATAGTTGCTTCCTTCATATTATGATTTAGCTCTACCAACGTATCCTCATGGAGTTCATCTGAACCTACTCCCAGCCGGGCCGCCAATCCAATATAAGGTATTTCTTTCGTCTCGTAACCCAGTAATTCAGCTACGTAAGCATCTAGAAGTACAGGATCCCGACCGGCCAACATAAGACCCATTCTGACCGGGTTCCCACCTTCTTCATGGGTCAAATCACCGATCAGACCGTCTACAATAGTCAAGTGAGGACGTAAAGCTTTGCTAAGGCAAGCAATGGGCCTATATAAACCCAAGCAGTGAAAACGCCTTTTTTCCTGATCCGGAATACAGCCTTTTAAATTCTTTAAGGCACAGGTAATTTTAGTCTGGCAATGGGCCTTTAATACAGGTAGATTGATTAAATAATCTACTTTTAAGGGTTCCCGGCATACTTTTATCGCCAGTCCGTCGACCTCAATCTCCTCGTAAGTGTCTTTTTTAAGATCTACCAATGGAACGTCAAATTCTTGACTGAGTAACTCATAGCCACAAATCCGGAAAGCTTCACCGGTCCGATCCCCGACCCAAGAACCCTCCATGATAGCTAGATTGGCAAAGCCATGTTCCTTCAGGTAGCGAATAACCCCTCGCACCAGTTCCGGAGAAGTTGTGGCTCCCCAATGGGCAGGTTGTGCTACTACTAAATTAGGTTTGAGGCCAATATAAGGGTTTTCTATCCCCAGCTTCCGTATTTCTTCATGGATGTTCATGGCCTCCATCATCCTGATGGCCATTGCTTCGGCCTGATGGCCATAAAGAACCATAATTCTATGCATGAATCCTAACTGCTCCTCTCCAGGTAGATAGAAATACAGTAAAAAACCTTGACGCAATCCCCTTTTTCGTGCTATAGTATCTGATGTGGCAGTAATTTAAAAAATTTATTTCATGTCGGAGTGGCGGAACCGGCAGACGCGTACGTTTGAGGGGCGTATGGTACACACCGTGAGGGTTCAAGTCCCTCCTCCGACACCAGTATGAATTAAAGCGTGGATTTTGTCCACGCTTTTGTTTTATTG
>JAAYOX010000451.1 GCA_012520135.1 Clostridia bacterium | reverse complement strand
TTTTATCCCTATCGTATTCTATTCCTTTTTGCAGCATCGAATAAACTTCCCGAGTCAAAGAATAGTATTTCTTTTTAACAGTACCCCCTGATTTTATAAGTTTTAAACTATTCTCCATATAACTAAGTATTTCCCTAACTTGTTCTATACTTCTCTGACATATATGAGCAGCATTATACGTGTCTATTTCCCTATGTCTAAGAAGATAGTTTAAAATAATCAGGTGGTCTACATCAACTTCAATCCCCTTAGAATTTAATTCTTTAATAAAATTTCTGAACTCTGGAACTATTGTTGATGCAATAAGGGTTAATTCGATGCATTCTCCTATTTCATTATATTGCGGAGGCTCTTTTCCTTCTATTAATAAAGACTTATAGATTCTCGGAACTCCAAGATTACTTCTATTTACAAGTCTCAATCTGTCCATCAAATCTGCAAGATGCAAGTTCCTTGCTACTGGTGGGTGATGAAGTATATTACTCGGAGAAATACCTCCAATAAAATTACCTGGGTTTGTAATAATTAGTTTGTCTTTATAATGTTTCAGCATAACACTTCCTGGAATTCTATAATCCCTATGTACAAATGCATTAAGCAGTGCTTCTCTCAATGCTATTTTAGGATACGTAGAAAATTCAGGGTGTAAGAAACCAACCTCAATGGTAGTTGTAGGATTTTCAGTAGCCATGTATCTCTCTATTTCATATAGACCTATAGGTATCGGTGAATTTTCTCCATGCTTTATCGTATAATCTGTACTGCTTATCATTCTTCTAAAATCCCACCTATGATTTGGGATATATTTTGATAGTGCTTGTGTATTCCCAACAATCAAAAGTCCTCCAAAGGTTAGTTTCCCGTCTTTTAGTGCTCCTATAGACTTTAACAAGTCTTCATTAGACATTTTTAATAATGTATCTGGAGCATGTTCTTCGGCCATTATCATTCTTATTCTTTCCATAGCAACTGGTGAGAAACAGTCTTCCCAGTATTCGTCTACTAAATTTGATGTGAAGTCTGAAACTCCAGTTTTAGCAAACAGTTCTTTTCTCATAGACCCTGTAAGCGGTCTGCATTCTTTACCTATTCTTATTGTAGCACTTCCATTTGTTTCTGTATAAGGTGGCATACCAGGATATACATTCATCATCAATATTCTTCCATGCCCTTCTGGCACCTCAATCCAATCAAATGTCGGAGTAATATGGGGGTCAGTTTTTTCATATACCGCTTTTTGCATCAACAATGCATCAACAGTAGGAGGCACACCTAATATTGCCTTATTCCTGCCTCTAACCTTATCTTTTATTCCAAATACTATGGTCCCTCCTCCACCATTGGCCATACAAACTGCCATCTTTACTGCTAAATTTATGTTATCGTTTATACTTCTTTCTATCCATTCTTTAAAGTCTAAATCTTGTGCTTCAAACTCATCTGCAATATGCTCTTCTAACAAATCAAGAATTTTTAAAATATCATCTTTTGTCCTCAAGTTCTGACCTCCCCTTATGCTTACTTTTGCAATTAAATGCGACATGATGCATTTTAATTGCATCATTATCTATATTATTGCATCATTTCTATATATAATGCAATAATAAAACACAGCATTCTTCTATCATTATACTTAAAAT
>JAAYOX010000437.1 GCA_012520135.1 Clostridia bacterium | reverse complement strand
CAAGGTAAGTAAAAGAGTTAGGCTATAACGAAGTAACCGTGGAAAACGGCAGAGTTTGTATCACTGCGGGTCTGGAAGCGATACCAAGACTTAATTTATGGCTGCGCTCAGCCGACCGGGTGTTGGTTAAAATGGGTGAATTCAAAGCCACCAGCTTTGAGGAACTCTTCCAAGGGACTAAAAAAATACCATGGACAGATTGGTTACCAAAGGATGCTGAGTTTCCTGTTAACGGGCGCTCCCAGAAATCACGGCTATCCAGTGTTCCAGCTTGCCAGAGTATCGTCAAAAAAGCAATCGTTGAGAAAATGAAAAGCAAATATAAAACCGACTGGTTTCCCGAGACCGGGTCTAAATACGTCATTGAGGTGTCCCTGCTAAAAGATGTAGCTACTTTGACCCTCGATACTTCCGGGGATGGGTTACATAAAAGAGGGTATCGCAAACTAACGGGTCAGGCACCTATTAAGGAGACTTTGGCGGCGGCTTTGGTCTTACTTAGTCGCTGGTTACCCCACCGGCCATTTTTGGATCCCGTTTGCGGTTCCGGAACTATCCCCATTGAGGCGGCGTTAATCGGTCGAAATATTGCTCCCGGCCTCAAACGTGAGTTTGCCGCCCAAAATTGGGGATGCATACCCCAAAGGGCTTGGGATCAAGCTCGCCAGGAAGCAAAGGATTTGATGCGTCGAGACCAGAAGCTGGAGATTTTCGCTTCCGATATTGATCCGGAAGCCATCTCTTTAGCTGGGTATCATATTCGCAAGGCCGGAGTAGCTGATGGCATCAAATTAAAAACACAGGCGGTAAAAGACATCAACCTGTCGAAAACCTATGGTGTTCTCATTGCTAATCCTCCCTATGGGGAAAGGTTGGGAGAGTTGAAGCAAGTAGAGAGACTTTACCAGGAATTAGGACAGCTCAGTCGCCGGATGGATACCTGGTCCTTTTTCATCATCACTTCACATCCCCAGTTTGAAAGCCATTTCGGTAGAAAGGCGGACAAAAACCGCAAGCTATATAACGGGCGCATCCAATCCAGATATTATCAATACCTGGGGCCCCTGCCGCCCAAACCTAAAGACTGAACCTCCTAACCCCACCCAAACCGGTGGGGTTTTTCGTAATCTTGCGATTCTGAGCGGTAGACAAATAAGCAATTTCAGTTATAATAGAGGCGAAGAATATTCAGAATATACTATAAATGATAGAGGGGGAGCGAAATGGTGATTGAATTCAGACGGGAAGAGGAGTTTTTTGTGTTTCAGGATCCGGGGGGAACCGGGGAAATGCTCCGGCGTAAAACCGAAATCAGATTCGATCCTTTGACCGGGGAGAGTTCCAGGGTTGTCTTTGATCCCGGTCTAAAGTTAACCCCACCTGATTATACGGAAATCGGAGAAAACACCAAAGGTCCCAAATGTCCTTTCTGTGCGGAAAATATTACGCGCATCACCCCCAAGTTTCCGTCGGAGATTGCTCCTGAGGGCAGGATTAAGGTTGGGGAATCCGTTCTCTTTCCCAATTTGTTTCCTTATAGTAAACATAACGGTGTGGCTATCTTTTCCGGTCAGCATTACGTTAAGCTGCCCGAGTTTACCGTGGAAATGGTAACGAATGCTTTCCGGGGGGCCCATCTTTACCTGAAGAAAGTAGTGGAAACAGATCCGGAGGCACGTTACGCTTCAATCAATTGGAATTACCTGCCCTATGCAGGCAGCAGTATCTTGCATCCCCATATCCAGGTTATTGTTTCCGAGCAGCCTACTAATTATCAAGCACGGACCGTAAAAGAAGGGAAACGGTTTTATGCTGAACACCAACAAAATTATTATGAAACCTTGCTGGAGGAAGAGGCGAAGTTGGGACAGCGGCTAATTAAATCAGGGAAACACATTAGTTGGTTACATGCCTTCGCCCCCGAAAGTCATCTGGATTTTGTAGGGATTTTTCAGGGAACATCATCGCTGGAACAGCTTAATGACGGGCACTGGCAGGCATTGGCCCAGGATCTGGTGAAGATATTCCGCTATTTAGATTCTAAAGGATTGGCCAGTTT
>JAAYOX010000436.1 GCA_012520135.1 Clostridia bacterium | reverse complement strand
CTCCGTCACACTTGCCTCCATCAGGGGAGGAGGACTATAGCCGGTTTGCAGTTCAAAGTCTTTCATCATAGGCCGGTTTAGCGACTTGAAGCCGGAGGCCATGATCAGCACATCCCCTTCCAGTACGATAGGCCTATTATTGTGGTCTACACGGCTTAACTGGACTTTCCATTTTCCACCCTTGGTTTCCGGGGCAAAAACCTTCCTGACCAGGGCCGGTTCAAATATCTTTAACATTTCCAAAGCTTTGGGGTCTAAACCTTCAGTAATTCTACTCTTAATTGAATCGTCAAACCCCAGTATGCCAAATTTACTGGTTCTTAGAGTGGCGATCATCGTTTTCTTAAGATCAACTTCCACACTTCCCTCATTTGTCATATAAATACAAGTATTAATTTCTTTCAGAATCAATTCTTTGGGGACAGACAATTGATAAATCTCCCGGAGAGTTCCCTGAGCCAAATTGGTAATTAAACCGCCGCAATAGTTACACGTGTTGCTGTTGACTAAATTAATTTCAATTTCAATGTTTTCTCTTGTCGCCAAAATCAACAGTTCCCTGGCCATGGAACTGCCCCCGATCCCCCCGCCCACGATGATGATTTTGGTCCCGTTTTTGATCACCGGTTTCTGTTGAGGCGACAAAGTCCTTATGGGCACTTTGGGACTATAGTTTTTCTCCATGTATTCAATGAAGCTACTCATGACGACCCCCTTTTACACATCTCCTTCTTCAGGAACAATGCAAATAAAACTTAACCCACTGTTCTCCGCCGCTTTAAACTGATGGGGTACGTTATTGGGTACATAAGCATAATCCCCCGCCCTAATTGCATGTTCCCGGCCATCCAGATATAATGTCCCTTCTCCGCCGGCAACCCAGTTAATATGGGGCCAGTCATGGCTATGTTTGGGCGTATACCCTCCTGCATCCAATTCAAACAACCGCATTACCCAGCCTTCCCATCCTTCGACGGGAGAAACAAGCACTTTTTTAGTAACTTGGTTAATCCCTTCTCCTTGCAACCGGATACCGGCTATATCTTGACTACGACCAACAATCATTTAACATGCTCCTTTCGCAGTATAATAACCAAATGATTAGATGAGAGTTCTTTTGACACAGGAACCCTAATCCCTTTCAATTATAACCCGGTTTAGAAAAAAACTCTCTGAAACAAAATCAGAGAGTTTAGCACCCCTATTTTCCTTTAAAGACCGGCGGCCTTTTCTCCAAAAAGGCACAGGCCCCTTCCACAGCATCCTCAGTCTTCTGCAAATTGCCTAAAACATATTCTGCATACTCGTACCCTTCCATACCCCTGTTCACCGCTTTTTTAACGGCCCTTACTGACAAGGGAGGCATTTGAATAATTTCTTTGGCTAAGGCCATGGCAGCATCCATCAGTTCCTCATGGGGAACTACCTGATTGATAAAACCCCATTCCTTCCCTTCTTGCGCCGAGATAAATCTTTTCGTCATTAATACTTCTTTTGCACGGAAACGTCCGACTTCCACCGGAAGTCTAATGATGCCGTAGGGTCAAAGAATTCCTAAAGCAGTGGCCGGCCAGCCGAATTTAGCCTTGTCCGAAGCAATATTCAGATCAAAAGCCAGGGTCCACTGGGCCCCGTCCCCTGCAGCCACTCCGTTAATAGCACCGATAACCGGTTTTTCAAATTCATAAAAAGCTTTGGCCATAGCTAACAGGCTTTGGTTAACTGTCTGTTGTAGTTCCGGATCTTCATTACCGGCGGCAAATTCATTAATATCCGCCCCGGCTGAAAAGCCCCGACCGGCACCGGTCACAATTAACACCCGGATCTCATTATCCGCTTCCAGCTCCGCCAAGATGCCCAGGATTTCTTTTCGCATCTGCATATTAACAGCGTTTAACTTGTCCGGCCGGTTTAGGGTTAGGACCGCTACCCCGTCCTCCTTGGTCAGACTTACTGTTTCATAAGCCACAATAACGCCTCCTTTGGATAATTATGCCCATACTAAATATTTAGATAATTCAGTCCATAACCCTTCTTTATGGAGGCGGCCTTTTAAATTATTTTTCTTTATCTGTTGTCAACTGCCGGGCAACAGCCTCAAATTTAGCTTCTGCCTCATCTTCGTCTACAAACCACAGAAAGCCTTGTTCAACAGTATCCAAATTATATGTAGGGATTAGACCGTTTGACAATACATCTTTTCCCCAAGCGACAAAGAACTGGGCGGGAGAGTTTACCGGATTTACTCCGGCTCCAAAATAAACGGTAAACCCATTGACCTCTATCTGCTCAAAAACATTAGCTTTAGTTGTACCACAAGGATTACCCATGCAGACCATTCCTTTCACTGTCAGTATTCAGTAGTAATTGTATCAGGTTTTAGGCTCTGCCGGGAGACGAAATTCGATTTTGCCTGTTTATAAGCTACTTCAGACTATCGATAAAAAAAATCGGTGTTAATCGAAGGGCTGAATTGGAGCCATAATCAAAAGAGAGGAGGAGCCAGGACAGACTTCAGTCGCCGGTGGTCGGTCATCGGGTAGTAGCCCCGCATGGATTAAATGTTAACTGCAATTCAGGCAAATGACCCAGGAGTATAACATGCAAACCCGAAGACTGACCACTGACACCTGACAACTGCTTTTGAGCTCATCCCCAAACAGGGCTCCTCTGAAGCCCACGATTAACACCGATTAAGATAATGTAGTTTGTCAACAAGCAAAAACGGCCCTCCTTGAAAAGGAAAGCCGCTTTAAGTTAGTCTTGGGTATTTAACACCCATTCTGACTGTTGATAAGTCTGCTTCAACTGTTCTTCAGTGTTCAAGTAGGGAT
>JAAYOX010000435.1 GCA_012520135.1 Clostridia bacterium | reverse complement strand
TACAAAAAAGCTTAAAGAGAATAACCTGCTTGGATAATCGTTTAGGTATTTTGCCAGGACTGCAATCCTTTCACTTCTTCTCAAAATATCACCTCCATCGCCATCAAATTGCGAATGTTTTTCTCTAAAACCTTTATATCATTCATGTCTATGCCCTATTTAACAAAAGTGCCCTTTGTTAAATAGGGCTAGTCCCAACCAGAATCTGTCGAACAAATTCCAAATCGCTGGGCTTATCAACATCAATACCTACTTCAGGATATTTAGATATGATACCATAGCCGTTAATCCCTAACAATTGGGAAAACTTAAGCTCCACTTCCCGTAGAGATAACCGGTGTAACAAATATTTAATGATAAACATGGGGCCGATTAAACGGCATAAAGCAAGGGGGCTCTTTCTTAGGCTCACCAGTGTTTCCGCTTTAGCGGCGCAAGGCTCAATGATTGAAACCCTTACCAAAAACAGGTTACCGCCGGTAAAAACTCCGTCCCTCAAATGGACATAAGTTCTTTTCACACCGGGAAACCTTTGCTCATTAATCTCTCTGGGCACAATCGGGTAAAATAAATCGCCGTCTTTTTGGGCGCATTGGTTCAGGAAATCTTCCACCGCTGCCGTACTCAACAGAGGTATATCGCTGGTCGCTACCACAATATGGCGATCAGGCCCGGATCCTAACACCTTCAACCCATTGAGCAAAGTGGCGATATGAGTTTCTCCCTGTTCCGCCAACATCACGTCAGGATCGTTTTCGTAATAAGGAAGTAATTCCTGCACTGCCCCCACAATAGCAATCTTTTTGATTGAGGATACTCCTTTAAGAGCATTAACTACATACTGGACCATCATCTGTTCCCCGATGGGGATTAAAGCTCGATTGTCTACTTTAGCATATTCTTGAAGGGCTCCTCCTTGGGAAGTGCCTGCAAGAACAATCGCATCAAAAGGCAATGTGCCTCACCTCACGGTTATTTAGTATCTGATTCGTTTGACTGGTTTTTTTGTATTTTAGAGAAATTTTCTAAGAAAATTTGTTCCGCATTTTCCACATGCTCTGAAGCCAATTTTTGCGCCAAAGTTATATTCCGATCCGCAATGGCATCAACAATTCCTTTATGTTCTTCCAATGTATCTTTTATCCGACCCGGTGATGCTAAAGAAGTGGAACGGAAACGCTGGATCTGCTCTCTCAAATTAGAAATCATCTGTTCCAGCCGGCTGTTACGGCTGGCCTTGTAAATCCGGTCATGGAACTCGGTATCAACCTTAACCAGTTCCTCCAGATCATTATCTTTAATTGCCGCCACTCGCACAACCAACACCTGGAGCTCATCCAACTCTTCATCGGTAATTCTTTCGCAGGCTAATCCCGCCGCCAGGGATTCCAAAGCAGCCCGGATCTCAAAAACATCAGTAATGTCCTTAATAGAGTAGTCAGCCACATAAGCCCCTTTACGGGGAATCATGGCCACAAAACCCTCCAACTCCAGTTTCCTGATGGCTTCCCTAACGGGAGTACGTGATACACCCATTTCTTCGGCCAACTGAACTTCCATCAACCTTTCCCCGGGAGCCAAATCCCCATTGATAATAGCCTCCCTCATTGTTTCAAATACAATCTCCCTTAAAGGTTTATAACTTTCCAACTGTACCGGTAGCAGTCTTTTTCCCATAGGCGCCTCCTTTAGACAGTATAAGTAACATGAATCTCAGGATATTTATTCCATAAGCCCTTAGCTAGCCTAATCCCTTGCTCCTCACTGGCCACAAACCCTACTACCGTTGGCCCGCTGCCACTGACCATCGCTTTCAGAGCACCTCTCTCCAACATTTCCTGCCGGATCTCCTCCACCTCCGGCTGTAAAGAAACTACCGCCCTTTCCAGGTCATTGCCTACAGCCTCTGCCAGAAAGTGAATCTCCCCTCTCTCCAAGGCTTTTATCACCCCTGGGGTATAATTATTGCTGTCCCATGCCAGGGCATCCCAGTGTTTATATACTTCCCCGGCACTTAAGCCGGTAGCGGGCTTTACTAATACCAGCCAGATTTTTGGTGCAGGCTTGAGCAGAGACAACTCATCCCCGATGCCTTGAGCCAAAGCGGTACCACCCACCAAACAGAAGGGCACATCGGCACCTAACTTTGAGCCTAGTGATATTAAAGCAGAAGTAGACAAATCCAAGCCCCACAAATAATTAAGGGCTTTCATGGTAGCCGCTGCATCGCTGGATCCCCCGCCTAATCCGGCTGCCACCGGCAGTTTCTTTTCCAAATAAATGTCAACACCCTGTTCGGGACAAAATCGTTCCTGCAACAATTTGGCTCCTCTAACCACCAAATTGTCATCGTTGGCCAATTGGGGGTAATTGCAATCCAATCTAATGCGACCTGAGTCGTTTAATTGAAAGGTTAGACTGTCGGCCAGTCCAATGGATTGCATCACCGTAGCCAATTGATGATAGCCGTCCGGGCGTAAATGTAAAACATCCAGGGACAAATTTATTTTACCCCAAGCTTTAAGTCGAAGGCCAGTCAAAATATGTTTCTCCCCTCTTGCTACCAACTCTTATTTCCCAATTTCTCAGTAAAATTCCCTATTGGGCCGGCGAAATCCTTCCTAAACTTCCCTTGCCAAATCCAAAACTTTCCAGTTAATTTATTATTTCCTGCTCTTACGATTATATACCCTTTCACATTTAAGAAAAACCCCTGGTAATTTACCAGGAGCGATAACCAAAATATTCGAAAGTACTAAAAACCAGGCTTTTGCCTATGCCCAAGCCAATTAACAAGTTGCCTAATAACCTCAATTCAGCAAGATATGAAGACATAGCCTCTGAAACATTGATACCCCAACCAACCCAGAAGGGGTTCAGAATCAAAAATAACCCGGTCAACAAAAACACCAGCAAAGTAGACCACTCCAACACTATCCTGCCACGGGAGGATAGAAGCCGGGGTACTTCCAATAAAAAGGCACCCAATATTAAAAATAAGTTTGCTATGATATATTTTCCGATCCAGCCGGCTTCCCCGGCTGCATAAATAATCTCCCATTCTCTGTTCCAGTCAAGATAAAGCAGCGATAAAACTACAAATAATATCACGACTCCAAGGCGCCCAACGAATCGCACTGTACCACTCCCTATTCGACAATTTCTTGTATATTTTATCACTATTGGCAACAAGCGTAAATGGTACCTGCCTTCCAAGCAGGATTTAACAATTACGTAGCGAACATTTAAGGACATCCATTACAAAAGGAAGTGACGGATTTGACTAAAAAAGTTTGTTTTGTTAAGAACTATATGGAGGATGTAGTCTGGAGTTTTTTACCCAATGTGCTGGCCAAATATCCCGAAGCATGTAGTTGTCCGATCTGCCAACACGATACGGTCGCAATCGCTTTAAATCAGTTGCCTCCTCGCTATGTAGCCAGAGAACAAGGGGAAATCTACACCAAACTAAACACTTTGGAAATTCAATATCGGGCTGATGTTTACGCTGCTCTTACCAAAGCTATTATGTTAGTATCTGCTAACCCCAGACATGATACGGAGGAATAACTCAGTTTGGCTGGATCAGGCCCTGGGCCAGGAAGCTGTTTTGCAGTTTTCCTAAAGCTTGATTTAGTTTAAGATTAAGCTTTTCCTGGGGCCACTCCAATTTGTGAGCTAAAGCCTCCCGATCAAATTTCAACAAATAATGGTACACTACCACCAGCCTTAATTCCCCTTCTAACTGCAGCAAACTGTCGACTATTAAATCTGCTTCTTCGTGAGGCCAATCCCGAAAATGAAAACGATTGCCTTCTTGATTGACATATAACCGGCACATGTTCCCGGCTACCGCTTCCAGAAAAACTGCTTTGGAAAAGGTTTGGTAAGACCGGTAGGCGGAAGCTATAGCTTGTCCGGTCAGTC
>JAAYOX010000052.1 GCA_012520135.1 Clostridia bacterium | reverse complement strand
TACGAGGAAATGCCGGCTGACTACCTGCCCCAGGTGGTCCATTATCAGGTGGAACCGGGCTTGGGGAATATTACCAATAAAGATATGTTTTACCTTTCCCCCGAGGCGGAGAAACTTTTGACGGAAAACGGGTTTGTAGTAGTACCCGGCGATTTCCGCGAGTTTTTCATGCTCTATGAGATGAACCGGTATATACCTATCCCCAGCTTTATTACCACGGACTCCATCCTACATAATTATCATCTCTTTTTCAGTCACTTGCTACGGGTAGTGGAAAAAGATAAACTGGCGCCGGAATTGAGCCAATTGACTGAACAAATGTTGTCTTCATCTCAGCAGCAATATGCGGCTTTAAAAGGTACCGGCTGGGAGAATGCTGCCCTGCGAAACCTGGGCTTTTTCGCCGTGGCAGGGCAGCTTTTCAATCCTGCTTCCCCGGTGCCGGAACCGGTGGAAAAAGAGGTAGCCCGGGAATTGGAGCTTATTGCTCTGGCAGGGGGTATTGAAACATCCCCCTTGATGAATATGGGCCAAAACCTGGCAGCAACTGATGTAGTGCTGGAGGATTATTCCCAATATATTCCAAGAGGGCATTATGTAGGGGACGCTTTGCTGGAAAAATATTTTAAAGCTATGACCTGGTACGGTAGAATGACTTTCAGACTTATGAGTGAGGATGAGACAAAATCCGCTGTGTTGATGACCCTTGCCCTCCGGGAGGGGGATAACAGCAAAAAATGGGAGCGGATTTACCAGCCCACCGGCTTTTTTATAGGTAAAGCAGATGATTTATCCTATTTTCAATACGAAGAACTAATGGCGGAGATCTACGGCAGTGAATTAGACTTGATGGAACTTGCCTAAGAAGGAGAGCGGTGGCAAAGGTTCATGGCTGAGGCCGCCAAGCTAGAGCCGCCGGTCATTAATTCGATTCCGATTTACGATGAAGAAATTCAACCGGACCGGGAGGCGGCCATCAAAGGATTTCGCTTTATGGGCCAGCGTTATACGCTGGACGGGGAGATTTTCCAGCGGTTGGTTTACCGGGAAGTGAAAGAAAACAGTCAAGGGCACCGCCGGATGTTGCCGCAAGCCCTAGATATTCCTGCTGCCTTGGGTTCTTCAGAGGCCTATGCCATTCTGAAGGCTGCCGGGGAAACCCAATATCAAGGCTATGAGGATAACATGCGGCAACTCCGGGATTATATAGGCAATTTGGAACTAAATAATTGGACCCAGAACCTTTACTGGAGCTGGCTTTATACCCTGACCGCTCTGTTACCGGAAAGACAGGAGGGCTATCCGGCCTTTATGCAAAATAAGGCCTGGCTGAGAAAGGACCTGAATACCTTTCTGGGCAGTTGGACGGAATTGAAACATGATACAATTCTTTACGCTAAATCGGTGTATGCAGAAATGGGGGGCGGATTGGACGATGTTGATGATCGTGGCTATGTCGAGCCTAATCCGGAACTTTATGCCCGGCTGGGGGCTTTAGTAGCGATGACCAGGGACGGATTGTCTTCCCGGGGTTTGCTGGATAAAAGGGATCAAAAAAGCCTTGACAAGATGGAACAGCTGACCCTGTTTTTAAAGACAGTTTCAGAGAAAGAACTGAACAATACTCCCCTTACTGACGAGGAATATGATTTGATCCGGTACTACGGCGGGGAATTGGAGCATTTTTGGCTGGAGGCCCTAAGGGATGTGGGAGTGGATCATCGTTCCGCAATCTATACTAACCCGTCGGCACTGGTTGCCGATGTGGCGACGAACCCGGAAGGACA
The DNA here is from genome assembly GCA_012520135.1 of Clostridia bacterium. Lineage (GTDB taxonomy): Bacteria > Bacillota > DULZ01 > DULZ01 > DULZ01 > JAAZDD01. The sequence continues at coordinate 3,102 of JAAYOX010000052.1, read as the reverse complement.
GGTGCTGCAGGAGGCTACCGGATATGTTGATGTGATTTATGCTGTGGTGCCTGTTGAAGGCAGTTTGAGGATTGCCAGGGGAGGTGTGTATTCCCATTATGAATTTACTTGGCCTCTTCAGGATCGGCTCACGGATCTGCAATGGCGGGAAATGCTGGATAACCGGGAAGTACCCCCCCGGGCCTCCTGGACCGATGTCTTTATAGCCCCATGAAATACGGACGGTTTATATTAACACTCCTCTTGAGTGCAAGTTTATTGTTCTCTTCTGCCGGTTGTAACGGGATCCACCGGGAGACCGGGTTCCATCACGCCTCCGGGAATTATACTTCGATGCGGGACTTTAAACACAACCGGATGAAACTGCCGGAAAGGGAAGAGGCTTTTTGCTTGGCGGCAGTCGGGGATCTTATGCTGTCCCGGTATGTAGGTCAAGTAATTAAAAAACACCAAGACCATAGTTATCCTTTTGCCCGGGTCGGTTGGTTTCTGCAGGGGGCGGATCTGGTTTTTGGTAATCTGGAGAACCCTATCACACCCGGCAGGGAGATCATGATTGAGGAAATGAAATTTAGAGCGGAGCCCCAAATGGCTCGGGCTTTAAAAAAGGCCGGCTTTAACGTGGTGTCCCTGGCAAACAACCATATTGCCGATTTCGGTGAGCAGGGGATTATGGATACCATGAAGTACCTGGACAATGCAGGGGTCCGCTATGCCGGTGCAGGGATAAATGAGGCAGAAGCTTACGAACCCCTGTTTTTAGAAGTAAAGGGTTACAAAATAGCTGTCTTGGCCTTTAATGATTCCCTGCTGACGAAGCCCGGTTACGGAGCAGGCGAAGGCCCCGGGGCCGCGGTATTAGAGCCGGAAAAAGTAGCTGAATCCGTTACAAAAGCTGTCGGTGAAGCTGATTTTACAATGGTCTATCTTCATGCTGGAAATGAATATGAACCGGAACCTGATGAAACCCAGCGGTATTATGCCCGGCTGGCCATCGATGCTGGTGCCGATTTGGTATTGGGCAGTCATCCCCATGTGCTTCAACCGGTAGAGGTATACCGGGGTAAATATATCTTCTACAGTTTGGGCAATTTCATTTTTGACCAGTTATGGTCCCGGGAAACCAGGGAAAGTGCGATTGTTAAGTTCTACATCAGAGCCGGTCAAGTGGAAAAAATAGAGTTTTTACCGGTTTACATTGACGATGATGCCCGTCCGGTGCCTTTAACCGGTGCCGAAGGAGTAAGAGTCTTGGATAACTTGGGTTTGGACTTGACCCGGGAATTTGTGCCGGCATGGGATAATGAGGAATGCACTTTCATCATTCAGGAGCAATATGTATTTGAGCCGGGAACACTTGCGCCGGGGTACCGGTTAGTGCAAAACCGGCAACTGGACTTAGACGGAGACGGGAGCATAGAGAAATTCCGGTTAAAAAACGGCAGGGTGGCTGTTTTCTCCGGGCCCGATCTCGTCTGGCAATCATCCGAGGACTGGTGGGTGGACTGTTTTTTCCTGGGAGACAGCAATAATGATGGGATTGAGGAACTGCACCTGCTGGTTTGGAAACAAGGAAGTTTTGGTTCTTACCGGCCTTTTTGGCTGGAAGAAGAGGACAACACCATCAAAAATCATCTGTTCATTTTTAAACTGGAGGAAGGAGAAATTAAACCGGTCTGGCAATCCTCTAATCTTGATTATCCAAACTTACAGGCTCAATTGGTGGACCTTAATGGAGACGGCGCCCTGGAACTTATGACATTGGAGGGCAGCTACACGGATCCCAACCGGCGGGAAATCACCCTTTGGCAGTGGAACGGCTGGGGTTTTTCCCTAATTACCGTAGAAGATCGGTAACAGGCTTGGCCGTTTTCTGCCGGTTGAAAACTCCTTAAAGCCAAATCGATGTTAATCGTGGGCTTCAGAGTAGCCGGGTTTGGTCATTTGTTTTGAACTCCTTTATTTTGAGTAAGAATAATACCGGTTAATAAGAAAAAATAAAGGAGAATTGAACATGGCCAGTGAAAAGGAAAAGATGTTGGCAGGTGCATTTTATAATGCTCAAGACCGGGAATTAGTCAGGGACAGAGATTATGCCAGATATCTCCTTTATGAGTTTAACTCTTTAAAACCCTGGGAAAAAGAAAAGCGGCTCTCTATACTTAAACAATTAATTACGGTAAAAGGATCATTCTATGTGGAGCCACCTTTTTACTGCGATTATGGGTATAACATCGAAGTAGGGGATCAGTTTTATGCCAATTTTGGCTGCGTTATTCTGGACTGCGATCGAGTTCGGATGGGAAATAACGTTTTACTGGGACCTGATGTGCAAATTTATACAGCCGGTCATCCAACGGAACCGGAAGAGCGTTTGGCCGGCTATGAATATGCCCGGCCGGTGACGATTGGTAATAATGTATGGATCGGGGGCGGTACTATTATCTGCCCCGGCGTAAATATAGGAGATAATGTAACTATAGGGGCCGGCAGTGTAGTGACGAAAGATATTATGGCTAACGTAGTAGCAGCGGGCAATCCCTGCAGGGTAATTAGAAAAGTGGATACTGAGAGTTAGGGGGGTCTTTTTTGCAATATCAAGAGGTGAAACTGGGCCGGATTTTTGTAATGAGAATGGAACACGGGGATGTGATTCCTGATGATATTGAGAAATTTGCCAAGGAGCAAAACATCTGCAGTGCCATTGTTTATTTTCTGGGGGGAGCTGAAACCGGCAGCAAAGTGGTAGTGGGTCCTGAGCACGGTACCGAATCAAAACCGAAACCTTGTATAATGGAATTGTGGGGAGTTAGTGAAGCAGTGGGGATGGGTACTATCTTTCTCAATGAGGAGGGATTACCAAAGCTCCATCTCCACTCTGCCTTTGGCCGGAAAGGGGATACTGTAACCGGTTGTACCAGGGAAGGAGTAAAAGTGTGGCAGATTGGTGAAGTAATCCTTTTTGAGCTGCTGGGAACTAACGCCCAAAGAAAAGTAGACCCAAAGACCGGTTTTGAACTGCTGGAGTTGGAATAATCACCGCTTCAAGGGGGAATGAGCATGAGGTTGTACTTTGGGAAGGTGTTTGTACTACTTATAACT
>JAAYOX010000434.1 GCA_012520135.1 Clostridia bacterium | reverse complement strand
GAAGCTGTTGGAAGAGATTGAAGCGGAAAAAGCGGCTATTGAAGCTAAGAAAGCCCAACTGGAACAAGATAGGGATTATATCCAATCCGTTAAAACAGAAACCGAAACTAAGAAAAACCGGTTAGCCCAACAGCAAGGGGAAAAGGCCCAGTTGGCAGAAGCTTTGAAGCATGAAAAGGCAGCTATCGAAAGGGCTCTTAAAGAGGAAGAAGAGGCCTCCCGGCAACTGGCAGCTCAGATCAGGGCAATTCAAGCCAGGATGAGCGGCGACCGGCAATTTGCCGGCGGTAAGCTGGCTTGGCCTACCCCGGGTTACTCCAGGATAACCGACGACTACGGGATGCGACGCCACCCTGTTTTAAAACAAAATAAGATGCATACGGGTATTGATATTGCGGCGCCTATGGGGGCTAAAATAGTGGCCGGCGATAATGGTCAAGTGATCATGGCCCGGCCTTTCGGGGCATATGGCAACACGGTCATTATTGATCACGGCAGCAATATAACCAGTATGTATGCTCATTTATCTTCTTTCACGGTGAAAGAAGGGGACGAGGTACTGAGAGGGGATCAGATTGGTAAAGTAGGCTCTACCGGCCTAAGTACCGGCCCTCACCTCCATTTCGAGGTTCGTGAAAACGGGGAGCCGGTCAATCCCTGGCCTTACCTAAAATAAGTACAATAGGCCGGCTTGGCCGGCCTATTATCCATCCATAACTAGTCAAAGAAAAAGTGAGAAAAATGCCAGTTTTGCGATATCAACCGGGAGGAAAGAGAGGCTGGTTCTATTGAGGCAGATGGATATATTGCGTAAAAGCTGGAATAACCTTAGCGTCTTAATATCTAGATCCCTTGCCAGCACCCGGTTTCTGTTTTGGATTGTATTAATCTATACTGTTTTGGGAATTGCCTGGATTTGGGTAACGGATGCGCTCTTTTCCCGGTTATTTTTCAGTGCAGATGCTATCTTGGTTTTCGCATCTGCTTTTATCTTGGCGATTACTCTTGGGGCTCATGCCAGAGCCATTTATGTAAAAGAACAGGCACTGGTGGAAAGCTTGGCGCTGCAAGAGACGGCTTCCTCTATTGATGCGGAACTGATTGCGGAGCAAAAGATGGATCGGGTATTAACCGGGGTTTGTGCCGGTGCTGTTAGTTTGGGGCATCAACTGTGCTGGGCGGGATTAGTTAAGGATGACGGCAGTATTGATGTGATAGCCAGCCATGGGTTTTCGGTGGATTACTTAAAACAATTTCAAGTGCGATGGGATGATACGCCCTTGGGCATGGGGCCTGTTGGTAGGGCTGTTCGGCTAAAAGAAACCTGCGTTTTCCAAGATGCTCTGAGTCACCCGGATTTTGCTCCTTGGCGGGAAGCGGCCGAGGAAGCCGGCTACCGGGCAGTGGCGGGTATTCCCATTCTTGGTCGCCAAAGTGTGATTGGGGTAATAGCTGTTTACAATCAGCGCCGGAATTCCTTTTCCAAAGGGGATCTTCTTCGGCTGGAATTATTGGCTCAAAAAGCCTCTGTGGCTATTTTGACTTCAGGGCAGCGGGAGGCATTAGAATCTTTGAGCAGGCAGCATGAATTGATCTTGGATTCCGTTGAGGAAGGAATCTATGGGATTGACCTGACAGGCAAGCTAACTTTTATTAACAGAGCGGCAGTCAGGATGTTGGGGTACTCCCGGAAGGAGCTTTTGGGCAAGGAGATTCACCCTATTATTCACCACACTGATAACTATGAGCAGCCTTACCGGCATGAAGATTGTCCTTTGAATCAAGCCATTAAGTCAGGGACACCTTTTTCCTCCACAGACGAAATATTATGGCGGAAGGACGGCGCTCCCCTGCCTGTAGAACTGTCTGCGACAATAATGAAACAGGAAGATGAAGTGCTTGGAGCGGTAATGGTTTTTCGAGACTTGACG
>JAAYOX010000433.1 GCA_012520135.1 Clostridia bacterium | reverse complement strand
CGGATATCGTCCATGGCTTCCCATTTGTCAATGATGCCGGTCCAATTGAACTCGTATTCCTGCTCCCATTTTTTCAACTGCTCCCGGTCGTGGGCTTTAATGGTTTCCAGCCGATCATTGACACAATGGAGCCAATCTCCCAAAGGCAGAAAATCTTTGGTAGCCTCTCTGGTTTGATAGCTGTCGTAAAATTCACCGAAAAAAATAATGATCGCTGCATACATCAGGTAAATGTCTAAATTAACCGCCCGGCTTGGCAAGTAGTCTTTTTTCAGGGTGTCGTTGGATACATGAAAAGGAGAAGTCAAGGCCAGAGGAATCAGATAAATAGTGTCACCGGCCAGAAAAAGGGTACACTCTACCTCTTTGGCAAATCGGTCCACCAGTCCCCGTAAAGCATCATCAGCCAGGTACCAGCGGACTTCATCTTTATCCACGTAACCTTGCCTGGCCAAGAGACTAAAAATGCTAAAGGCTTGTAAAACCTGTTCCTGGGTGTACATCATGCTTCTTCATCCTCCAGTGACAAGCGCATATTTTGGATGGTATACCGGGGCAGGGGTGATAATATGTCCGGCAATTCCATCATGGTTACTTTGTCAGTTTTTGCTTTGAACAGTTCCATCGCCTCGGCCAGCAAGGGTGGGGGTTCTTCCAGGTCAACTTTTAACGGGGAAAGTTGATGGAGTAATATCCAATAGTCGTAGAAAGAACGGTTGGCAAGAAAATCCCGTCCCTTATCTATGGTTTCTAAGTAAGAGATAACTTCTGCCAATGTTATCTCCCGGTTGTCCCCCATCCCTTCCAGGACAATTTCCGTTACTTGTCTGAAGTTTTGTCGTTGAATCTGAAGATGCTCTTTCAGCAATTCCTCCGTCAACTGTTCCGGAAAAGCTGTGTCATCTGTTTGTTCCTCTTCTTTTTCCAGTCTCTGTTTAAAAAAGACCGCCAGGGGAGACCAAACTTTGGCCCGTTCCAGGTAGAGGAAAGGGGCAGCCAATCTGCGGGAAGCCTCCAAAGGCAGGGGCGCGGAGAAAAGCCTGTTGGTAATTTGGTCTTGAAAATTAAAGGAAGATATTCCTACGTAATACAGGGATTCCTGAGCAGCTTGTAAAGCCGTAGTTTTGAGGACAATGCTTTCCTGCAATAGTTGCCGGTGGCTGTAATGGACTTCTCCCAGTTCTTGATCGATTTGCAGAATTAATTGGTAGGCTTTTTTTTCTTTCTCCTGTTCCAAATGGTAGCCTAACCGTTCCTTGGTTTCTCTAATAAAGGTCTGGAGTTCTTCAAACTCCTCGTTTTCATGGGTTAAACGCAGGTTTATATCCTCCACGATAGTTTGGTAGCGTTGATATGTTTCGTCGGAAATGATATTCCGCTGGATTTCATGCTTAATGCGAAAAATCTTATTTTTTAAAGTTTCCACATTCATTCGCATCTCGTCAATTTGCCGCAAGGCACCTACAAATTCACCTTTTTCCAGTTGCTTCCGGAGCACCAGTTGGTTAATGGACAGCTGAAACTCGGAGAAATATTCTTTGGTGGCAAAAATCAGCTCCAGCCCCTGTTCATCAAGTACATAGTACTGGGCATTATCTTTGGGGTCAAAAGGTGCAGTCTTGAGGATGGAAAAATAGATGGTTTCCTCCTGGCGTGTTTCCCAATTATAAAAGGTTTTGGCGTTTCGTTTGCCCCCCGGAGGCCTGAAAACATGAATTATTTCCTGGGCGATTTTCTCGAAGTCTTCCGGAGCAAGAGACATTTCATCCCGGTTCAAGTGATAAAGGAATTGGGCTACTTCTTTAATCCCTGTCTTTTTCTGCCGCATAAGCATGGCCTCAAAAAAGAACAGGAGGGTTAACAACCCCAAACTGAAATAATCGATGGGATTGCCATTGTGGTCTTTACCTCTTTTATTGCTTAAAGTATAGAGGGGATCGAAAAGGGCCAGCCTTTGTATCCTCTCTTTGTAATGGTCCGTGACTGATTTAATCAACTGTTCCATGCAGGATCCTCCCAAATTCCGGCCAGTTCTTCGTGATTTAATGCTTCCTGCGGCCAGTATCCTCCCCGGTGCAAGAGCTTTTCAACCAACTGTTGTTGGGCAAGGGGAAAGTGACGGCAAAAAGCCTCTATGGCAGCGGGATGATGCTGCTGGTTGGCTTTACCCAGAGAGTGGGGCTTGGCTAATAAAGCTTGGTAAAAAGGCGTTGCCGGTTTCACCTCGGGATATTTTTGATTGAGGCTGTGCCAGATATTGATCCCTTCAGGATCCAAGTCGCCGAAATAATAGAACCGATGGGCTTGTCCTTGTAATCCCAACTGGGGCACCGCCAAAGAAAAGTTGCTTACTATTTTCCAGCCGCAGCCAAAAATGAGAGAAGTCCAGCTGCTGTTTTTTAGGGGGTTTAAAAGGGCGTAAAAAGTAGCTTTGTTTTCCACAATTAAATGTCGATGGAGTTGTCCGGCATTAACGGCCGGGTTAATGGCAAGCATTAAAGGGTCAGGCTTGCCGGTGATTTTTAATAACTCCCAAAGCTGAAGTCTTTCCAACAGACTTTTGCCCCCTTGCTCATCGATCCATTTTTCATTTCCCGTCAACTCCAGGGAACGTTCCGGACCGGTGGCCTCCACAGAGGGTAAACCTTTTTGCCGCAAATAAAGGTCAATGGTTTTAATCCAGGGCAGGTCCCGCCGCCACTCCTCTTCAGGCAGGGTTAAATAAGCATGGAGTTTAATACTGGGATGGAAAAGCAATTGACATCTTTGTATTTCCTCGACTAATGTATTTCTAAGCTCCTGCTTGTTGATACGATAAATATTGTAAAGGGGGACAGACTTTCTGTTGGAGCCTCCGGCCCGAACGGGAATAAGGAGTCCTGTTTCCACTAAGGACATGACAGCTGCCGCAAATTGCTCATAAGTTACTTGGCCGGAAAACAATTCTTCCAGTTGAGACAATTCAATCATGGTTTTCCGGTAAGTTTTCAGGTGTTCTATGATTTTGTCCTGCACCTAAGACCCCCCCGTTCACCCGTTGTGATTTACCGGTATTGTATTCTACACCATTATACAGGTTTTTTAGCGGGAAGGGAAAACGACAAATATTTTAGTTAAAAATTCTATAGTACAGTGAAAAGGGATTTCGACACAATTATCTAAATATTTAGTATAAACATAATTGTCCAAAGGAGGCGTTATTGTGGCTTATGAAACAGTAACTCTGACCAAGGAGGACGGTGTGGCGGTCCTAACCCTAAACAGGCCGGACAAGTTAAACGCCGTTAATATGCAGATGCGAAAAGAAATCCTGGGCATCTTGGCTGAGTTGGAAGCGGATAATGGGATCCGGGTGTTAATTGTCACCGGTGCCGGTCGGGGTTTTTCAGCCGGGGCGGACATTAATGAATTTGCCGCCGGTAATGAAGATCCGGAGCTGCAAAAGACAGTTAACCAAAGTCTTCTAGCCATGGCCAAAGCTTTTTATGAGTTTGAAAAACCGGTGATCGGTGCCATTAACGGAGTGGCGGCAGGGGACGGGGCCCAGTGGACTCTGGCTTTTGACCTGAATATCGCCTCGGAAAAGGCTAAATTCGGCTGGCCGGCTACCGCCTTAGGAATTCTTTGACCCTATGGCATCATTAGACTTCCGGTGGAAGTCGGACGTTTCCGGGCTAAAGAAGTGTTAATGACGAAAAGATTTGTCTCGGCGCAAGAAGGGAAAGAATGGGGTTTCATCAATCAGGTAGTTTCCCATGAAGAACTGATGGATGCGGCCATGGCCTTAGCCAAAGAGATTATTCAAATGCCTCCCTTGTCGGTAAGGGCTGTCAAAAAAGCGGTGAACAGAGGTATGGAAGGATACGAGTATGCGGAATATGTTTTAGGCAATTTGCAGAAGACAGAGGATGCTGTGGAAGGGGCCTGTGCCTTTTTGGAGAAAAGGACGCCTGCCTTTAAAGGAAAATAAAGTTGCAAAACTCTCTGATTTTGTTTCAGGGAGTTTTTTTCTAAACCGGGTTATAATTGAAAGGGATCAGGGCTTCCGTGTCAAAGGGAATCTTGTCTAATTATCCAGTTATCACACTATGAAAGGAGCATGTCTAATGATTGTTGGTCGTAGTGAAGATATAGCCGGTATCCGGTTGCAAGGAGAAGGGATTAATCAAGTAACTAAAAAAGTGTTGGTTTCACCCGCCGAAGGATGGGAGGGCTGGGTGATGCGGCTATTTGAGTTGGATGCAGGAGGGTATACGCCCAGGCATAGCCACGATTGGCCCCATATTAACTGGATTGTCAGCGGGGAAGGGACATTGTATCTGGATGGCCGGGAACATGCAATTAGGGCGGGGGATTATGCTTATGTGCCCAATAAAGTACTTCACCAGTTTAAAGCAGCGGATAACAGTGGGTTAAGCTTTATTTGCATCGTTCCTGAAGAGGGGGATGTGTAAAAGGGGGGCGTCATGAGTAGCTTTATTGAATATATGGAGAAAAACTACAGTCCCAAGGTGCCCATGAGGACAGTATCGTCCCAGCAAAAACCGGTGATCAAAAACGGAACTAAAATCATCATCGTAGGCGGGGGCATTGGGGGCAGTTCCATGGCCAGGGAACTGTTAATTTTGGCGACAAGAGAAAACATTGACATTGAGATTAATTTAGTCAACAGCAACACATGTAACTATTGTGGCGGTTTAATTACCAATTTGGCTCAGGGAACCCTCCAGGAGATCTATCAATTGCCTGTTCCTAAAGAATTGATTCTAAAAGAAATTAATACTTGTATTTATGTGACCAATGAGGGAAGCGTGGAAATCGATCTTAAGAAAAAGATGATCGCTACTCTAAGAACCAGTAAATTTGGCATACTGGGGTTTGACGATTCAATCAAAAATAGAATTACTGAGGGTCTGGGCCCCAAAGCCTTGGCAATGTTGAAGATATTCGAACCCGCCCTGGTTCGGAAGATTTTTGCTCCGGAAACCAAAGAAAGCAAATGGAAAGTCCAGTTAAGTCGTATGGATCATAACAACAGGCCTATCGTGTTGGAAGGGGATGTGCTGGTAATGGCCTCCGGCTTCAAGTCGTTAAACAGGCCTATGATGAAAGACTCTGAACGGCAAACCGGCTATATTCCTCCTCCCCTGATGGAGGCCAGTGTGACGGAGATTTACACCGATGAAGCCAGGAACACCAATAT
>JAAYOX010000432.1 GCA_012520135.1 Clostridia bacterium | reverse complement strand
TCAGGGAATTATAAAACAGGTTCATCATTATCTCATCAAAATCACCTTCGCCGCAAGGGTCGCCAAGAGAACGGATTGTTTCCGGCTCTTCCCGGAACTCCCGTTCTGTATAAGCATTAAGCACATAGGCCATCCGGCTTGGATCCTGACGGTCAGGGAAATAGACCATATAAACATATTCCATCTCTGATTCTTCTTTGACCGTATTCAAGTCTAACTGTACTTGATTAAAACCTTCTGACTTTTGGAGCGTGTCAATGCAGGCGCGAATCTCATCACCATCGATTCCGCTGGCAGCGATCTTGAGGACTGAATCCACGTATATCTCGTAGCGTTCTAAAAGGCTGCTACTATATGTTTGATAACCAAGCCAGCCCATGATGATGCTCAGAATAGCGGTAAAAACAACGCAGTAGACAATTATTTTCGTACTCAGTTTCCTTTGTCCGGCCTCTGCCATTGACTACTCCTCCCCAAATGGAAATTACCTACACCCCTGTGGTGAGCTTATTATTTTTATTAAATCCCAAACGGCTCAAAGCAAACAAACCGTTCATCCCGGCAAAAGCCGCCACCAGTGTGGCCATACCGGTGAAAAATCCAACTGAAATAACACCTGCCAAAACCATGGGCCCGGCTGATTCCCCAATGTTATCCACAAAGTTGTAGATGCCCATGGCCCTGTTCATTCCATAAGCATTGGCTTCCCTGGTGTTAGCAAAGTAGCTTGTTCTGGAAGGCGTTCCGAAGCTATTGGCAATACCGATTAACAACAAGGCAATAACCAGCATCGGAACAGTCATCTTAACTGCGAACAGGATCAGAGCAATATAGGTGATCAAGCTAGACAGGTAAATGGTGTTATCTTTAATTTTACGGCTCAGATAGTCCGTTAATACGACGCTGAGATAGACACTGCAAAGGGAACTAATCATAATAAGCATACAAGACTCTGTTTCACCAAATCCCTGCTCATAGGCATAAATCGGCACGTAGTAATAGATGAAAGCACTCATCATTATGTAAGGAATCTGGACAAGAATCATAAAGGACAGAATGTTTTTATTGACCATAAACTGCCAAAGAGTCAAGGAACGGCTTTCCTCGGGTTGCTCTCTCGGCGGCGATGCGATAACTTTATTCTTAAGTAGGTACAAACCAACCACGATTATTAACCAGACACCGGAAGAGATGAAAAAGACATTGCCCTGCCCGAGGCTTTGAGCCAGTGCCGCTCCAAACATCATGCCGCAGCTGATGCCTGAAAGACTGGCCGCACTGAAAATAGAAAAACCAACACCGCTCTCTTCGTCCTCCTCATGTTCCACTGAGGCTAAATACATGTAAATAGCATTGGTAACGATGCCCACTCCAACGCCGTTAAGAGCCAGCCCCACCACGATCACGCCATAATTCTGGGCAAGGGCCATGCATAAGTCACCAATTAGGCCAAAACACCCGGCGGCGATTACCGTTTTGAAAAAACCATACTTGGCCAGCGGCCGTGCACAGAATAGTGAAGTTACAGCTATAAAGGCGATGTTAACAGACATGGGAATAGAGGCTGCCAACTCTTTGGAAATACCTATATCCGCTCCGACGAACTTCATGATGTATACGGGAAGGAATGAGGTGGCCATGTTAAAAGCAACAAAAGTGACCCAAACCAACACCCGTATCAAATGCAGGGGAACGCCTTGCCCCCTCTTCTGAAGCACCTCTTGATACTTGCTGCCCAGATCGAAAAAGGAGAAAAACTCGCTAAATATAAACAGGACAACAAGGATGATCATGGTTAAGGGGATTGCCAAATCACGGATCATTTGGTTGACACTGCTGTCAAGGACATCAGATAAGGTGCCTACCTCGACCACCCCAATCACTTGACCGTTGCTGTCCAGGATCGGAGTCTTGGCGTAGATATAGGAACCTGTCTCGCTGATGGTGTCGCTCAGAAGGACCTCGCCGGTGTCATAGATCCGGTGCACCTCCTCGGCCTCCGCATCAAACAGGGGAAAATAAGCCCCGATGGAGTTATCCAGGTAGGCAACGGCAAAGGCCTTATCGCCTTCTCGTTTGAGAATATTGCAGTACATATCATCGCTGTAAGCATAATTCTTATCAATAGTGGTGGTAATGGAATTCAGCAGTTTTTTATAATCATCATTCATATAATCCCTTGGAGTTTTGATGGCTTTTAAAGCTTCGCTGTCAGTAGTATTGCTGACGATCTGGGCAGACATAATCATTTTGTTAAGGATCTCTTGCCGGTAGACCGCCCGAAAGTCACTCATCAACTGGCCGACAATAATGGTGGTAACGACAAGAATACAGGTAGCAACCAACACTCCGGTACGTCCGACTTCGCTGTATTTAAAAGTGACAGCAACCAGCACTATACGCAAAAACGCATAGAGGGCGCCCAGAGCCGCCAAAGACAGCAACAGGTAGAATAATCCTTCCCGGAGCAGTATTTCCGAGCTCTTCTCGAATTCGCTGCCCTCCAGGACAACCTCCCCTGCGGCATCCAGAACAGAAATCTGCCCGTCCCTGACAACACTGAACAGACCGGTTTCGTGGTTAACGGCAACATTCCAGAGGGCGGCACCGTCAAGGACCTTGGAATGTTGGTAGCCGTCCCCTCTGTCGAAGCAAAGCAGCCGGTCCGAGGCAATATCGGTAACATATACACTGCCTTTGTCATCTACTGCTCCACGGTACAGGGCAATTTTCTCCCTTGCCCCGGCCTCTTGGTATACGTCCTGTAATTGAATAACCCGGCCGTTTTCAGCTTTAAGGAGAATACCGCGCTTGTCTATTGCATAGACCGCCATAGAGGAGGGATCTATGATAAAGTCCTGGATTACCGTTATGGCGTCCTCCAGGGG
>JAAYOX010000004.1 GCA_012520135.1 Clostridia bacterium | reverse complement strand
GTTTTACCTTATCGGTAGAAAGCTCTTGACAACGCTTTTTGGCTTCCTCCCAATGGGGACGCAGCTTATCGAACATTGCCTCCAGGCAGTAGACATCCGGCTCCTGTCCCGTAGGCGTGGTGGCTCCGGGACGATAAATATTCTTATAACGAAGTTCAAAGGGATCCATGCCCAGCTTTTCCGCCAATTCGTCCATGGCAATTTCGGAAGCCAGGAAAGATTGGGGAGAACCATAGGCGCGGAAAGCAGAGCCCCAAGCATGGTTGGTACAAACAGTACGGCCTCTCCCCCGGATGTTGGGTATATCATAGCCGGCACCGGTGAATTGGGCCAGGCGTAGGGTGAGCAGGTCACCGAATTCGGAATAGGGCCCATGGTCAATGAACCAATCGGTTTCCATGGCCAGGAGCTTCCCGCTTTTATCAGCAGCTAATTTGCAATTCACGAAACCGGGAGAACGTTTGCCGGTGTAGGTAATCTGTTGATACATATTGAAATTGAGCACGACCGGTTTTCCAGTGGCCAGGCAAGCTACGCCGAGAAGAGCTTCAATGGTAGGGCTGAATTTATAACCGAAAGTGCCTCCTGCCGGATTTTGTACCAGACGCAATTTTTCAGGTTCAATCCCGATGCCCGGACAGATCATGGCATGATGCAGGTGAATACCGATACTCTTGGAATGAATGGTTAAGCGGCCTTCCTCATCGACATAAGCGCAACCGCAGTCCGGTTCCAGCACTAAGTGAGGTTGACGACTGCAATAAGTGTCCACTTCTACGGTGACCACATCATCTGATGCCATAATGGGAGCCGTTTCTTCCCCTTTTACAACGCCTTGTTCGTAATAGATGTTAGGTACCCCGGGGTGGATTTCAATGGCATCCGGTGCCATGGCTTCAGGGGCGCTCATATAAGCGGGCAGCACTTCCAACTCCACTTTGACTTTCTTAGCTGCGGCCAGGGCATTCTCATCAGTATCAGCACAGACAATGGCTATGGCATCGCCATATTGATAAACTTTCTCGTCACAAAGAATGGGACGATCCCAACCGTCGCCTTTGTTGGTGGGGAAGGTGATCAGACCGGTGATCCTGTTCTTGCCTTTCACATCTTTATGGGTAACCACTTTGTAGACACCGGGCATTTTCTCCGCTTCAGAAGTATCAATGCTCAAAATATTGGCGTGGGATACTTCCGCCTGCACCAGGGCCATACGCAGGGTGCCGGGAGGCATTTGCAAAGCTACGTCAGCACCATAATCCCATGTTCCGGTGACCTTTCTCAGGGCCGAGGGACGATGATAGGTAGTACCGTGAATCTTATTACCTACAGGCTCATAAAGTAGATCCTCTTTCCGCATTTCGCCCCGGATTACCTTGGCGGCCGCCATTACTGCATCCACCAAGGGCTTGTACCCGGTACAGCGACAGGCGTTACGGTGCTTTTGAAACCACTGGCGAACTTCTTCTCTCGTAGGGCTTGGGTTCCTGTCCAAAAGCACTTTGGCCGACAGAATAAAGCCGGGACTGCAGAACCCGCACTGGGCACAACCGTAAGCCATCCAAGCCACTTGGAGGGGATGAAGATTGTCCGGTGTGGCCAGACCCTCAATGGTGGTAATCTTTGCTTCCGGAGGCACCCTTCTCATCTTGACAATACAAGCCCGAACAACTTCACCGTTCATGATCACTGAACAGGCCCCACAATGGCCTTGACCGCAGCCTACTTTACAACCGGTCAGTAACAGTTGTTCCCGTAAAACTCCGGCTAGCGTTGCCTCAGGATCGACAATTAACGTTCTGTCAATACCATTGATGTTTAGTACTACCTTTTGCACTCTCCTCAGCTCCTTTTGTTTTATTTAAATTCAAGGTAAACCTTGAATTTAGTCGCCCTTTCCATGGGTCTAAGCACTAAGCAGAGTACGATGCAGCGGTCCCAAAAAGTATCATTAATCAATCTAGGGTAGACCCGTAGTAGCTAAACAAATAATCATTTACCAAATCAAAACCGGAAGGAAACTAAATTTAAACTATAGCGAAATATTTCACTTGATTGTTGTAACATCGTATTGTTAAAATTCTTCAAAAAACTTATATTACCTGCCAGACAAGTCGGGGTTATCAAATTTTTTTCATAAATCTACATCCTCCGGGGACCCTTCGACCATTCTTCAATGATTATTTCAACAGTCAACAAAAAACCGATCCGTATACAGCCCATGAGCATTTCGCCAGCACAAAAACAGTGGGCATTTGGATCGGTAAAGATATTGTAGGACTGAAATCACAGTCCCGGAAACTGGCTGATAATAAAATCTGCTACCCCCGGGTAATCATCCAGAGAGAACTTGGGAACCGGAACGGCAAGATCCGGCACATCCGTCACCACAGCCAACAGGTATTCCGGTGACGAAACCACCTCCCTGCTTTTTTCGGCCCGGACAATCTCGATCCGCGGTTTCTCGGCGGTTTTGTAGCCCTCAACCAAAATAAGATCCACACCCTGCATCAACGCGGCAACCTCATCCAAACTTTTTTTCTCCCTGGTTTCTTCCACCAGGGCAAATTTGTTTGGACCAACAATGGCAGTAACTTTGGCTCCCGCTTTAGTGAAGCGCCAACTGTCCTTACCCGGCACATCGATCTCAAAACCATGGGCATCGCTTTTGATTGCCCCTATCCTATATCCTCGTCCCACTAATTCCTCAACCAGTTTTTCCATAAAAGTAGTTTTACCTGTTCCCGAACGACCGGACACTATGCAGACCAGTGGAACCATATTCATATTTTCATCCCTTTCACGTTTGCAACATAATTAAGACACGCTGCTCTTATGATCAGTATAGCTAAACTATGCCCCTCGCTCAACTATGAAAGTCACAATTGATATGCTCCCCCAATCCTCCCGCAAAACCGGTGAAAGATGCTTCTGCCATTGACGAAGATTAAAACAATCAGGCGATAACTGTTGACAGATGTCTAACCGTAATGTAGACTCTTAGGTAATTGAATATATCCTCACATTTTAGGTGAGGTAGAGGCGCGGCATTTATTAGTCCTTTTTGGAGCGGGAGCAGTGATGATAATTAGGAGAAGGAAATGTCGCCGAAGCAAATTAATACGCTCAGTATTATTTGCTGATCCTGTAGTGAAGAACTGCAGGATTGTCTCAATAAGCGTCCCGGCCTATTGAGTTGCGCTATCTCGTCATGGGAAAAGGAGGGTATTTTGGGGAAAGATTTAAAGACCTGGGAACCGTCTCAGGTCTAGTTTTGTTTCCGGGTGTTTTTAAAACAAACAATAATGGAACAAAAAGGGAGAGGGTTTAACAATGAAAAAGAAATTATCCTTATTGATTGCTGTGGCCTTAGTGGGGATGTTCTTGGTTGCGGGTTGCGGTTCCGGTGGCTCAGGCGGCTCCGGTGACTCCGGCGAATCGGATGTTTTTAGAGTCGGCATGGAAGCAGATTACCCGCCTTTCAACTGGACCCAAATAGGACCTGAAAACGGCGCAGTACCCATCGACGGCAGCCCGGAATATGCAGGCGGCTATGACGTGGAAATTGCTAAGCGAATTGCCGAAGGTCTAGGTAAAGAACTGGTAATTGTTAAAACTGAGTGGGACGGGCTTACCCCCTCTTTAACCTCCGGGAAAATCGATGCCATCATCGCCGGGATGTCACCCACCGAAGAGCGGAAAGAAACCATTGATTTTTCTGATATCTACTATAAATCTGATCTGGTAATGGTAGTAAAAAGAGGCAGCCAATATGAAAACGCCACCTCTATCCAAGATTTTAAAGGTGCCAAAATTACTGCCCAGCTTAATACCTTCCATTACAGTGTAATCGACCAAATTGACGGTGTGATTAAAGAGGCTGCTATGGATAACTTCCCGGCCATGCGGGTAGCTTTGCAATCGGGTATGATTGACGGTTATGTTTCAGAACGTCCGGAAGCCGTCAGTGCCGAAGCTGCCAACCCCGACTTCAAATTGGTAGAATTCGAGGATGGATTTGTAACTTCCCCTGATGATACAGCCATTGCAGTTGGCCTTAGAAAAGGCAGCGACTTGACCGATAAAATCAATGAAATTTTAAAAGGCATTTCTGAAGAAGAGCGGGTTGCAATCATGGACGAAGCCATTAAAAACCAACCTGCATCAAACTAAAACCTGTAGTTACTTTGCAAAACCGGCTACATTCCAATGCAGTCGGTTTTGCAATGGTAGGTTCAACTATTGCAGTATTGAAAGGGGAAAATAATGAGTTCAGAATGGTTTGTCCGGATCATAACCGAATATTGGCCTATGTTCATACGAGGTGCCGGAATCACTCTTTTTATTTCTATTATCGGGACTCTCATCGGTTCATTGATCGGTCTTGTAATTGGCGTTATACGTACTGTTCCGGTACCGGAGCGAGGAGCTAAAAGGATCCTGCTCAAAGTGATCAATGGGTTGCTGGCCGCTTACATCGAGTTCTTCCGGGGCACCCCAATGATCGTTCAGGCGATGGTCATTTTCTACGGAGCAGCGATAGCCTTCGATATTCATATGAATCGCTTATTTGCAGCAATATTTGTCGTTTCCATTAATACAGGTGCCTACATGGCTGAAATCGTCCGGGGAGGAATTATTTCTGTTGATAAAGGACAGTTTGAAGCTGCTCATGCCATCGGTATGAACCACATTCAAACCATGACTAATGTGGTATTACCACAAGCCATTCGCAACATTCTTCCCGCCACGGGCAATGAGTTCGTTATCAATATTAAAGATACGTCCGTCCTTAACGTTATTTCCGTCACTGAACTTTATTTTCAGACTAAATCCATTGCCGGTAACAACTTCAGGTATTTTGAGGCCTTCTTTATCGCCTGTATCATTTATTTCATTATGACCTTTACCGTAACAAGGATTCTCCGTTACATCGAAAGAAGAATGGACGGGCCGGAAACCTTTACCCTGAATCAAATGCAGGTAGCAACTCCGGAAGACCTATTACGGCTTGACCAAAAAACCAAGTAGGAGGGAGGAGAAGCTTTGGAAAAAATCATTGAAGTTCAACACTTAAACAAACGCTTCGGTGATAACGAGGTCTTGAAAGATATTAATTTTTCCGTTCACAAAGGCGAAGTAGTTTGTATTATCGGCTCCTCCGGTTCCGGCAAATCTACCCTTCTCCGCTGTATTAACCTGTTGGAAAAGCCTACCGGCGGCCGGATTATCTACAAAGGCAAAAATATTTTAGATGACAAACACAATGTCTATCAATATCGCCAAAAGCTGGGAATGGTCTTCCAACAGTTCAATTTGTTCAATAACCATAATGCACTGAGTAATTGTGTGGTAGGACAAGTCAAATTGCTGAAGCGTTCCAGAGCCGAAGCAGAAGAGGTAGCCATGAAGTACTTGCGGGTAGTGGGTATGGAACAATATATCCATGCAAAGCCCAAGCAGTTATCCGGGGGACAAAAGCAACGGGTAGCAATTGCCCGCGCCCTTTCCATGGAACCCGATGTGATGCTTTTTGACGAGCCCACCTCTGCACTGGATCCCGAGATGGTGGGGGAAGTCCTCAAGGTTATGAAAGAACTGGCTGAATCCGGGCTGACCATGCTGGTAGTTACTCACGAAATGGGATTTGCTAAAGAAGTATCCGACCGGGTTGTCTTCATGGATCAAGGCGTAATTGCTGAGGAAGGCCCGCCGGAACAAATTTTCAATAGTCCCATCCAGGAACGGACCAGGGAATTTTTGAAGCGTACCCTAAATCAATAAACGTGAGATACAAGGAGCTGCCTTTCTTAAAAGCCGGCTCTTTTTTATTATCCAGTGAGAAATTATTCCATTTCTTTTTGAAACTTACTGAAGATTCCTGAGACTCGCCTGTTACACTAGTTAAACAAAGAAGGATTTAACCAATCCGGAGGTGGGTTTCATGGCAATCTTAAAAGGAACCGGTTTGTTGATTGTAGCTCTGGCAGCTTTTTCTCTCTTCAGTTTTAAAGCCCCTAAAGGGCAAAAGGCTATGGCCGGACTGGCCGGCGCCGCTGTAGCCAGTTTTCTGGTAGAAGCCATTTACAAGTACATTTTTGGCTCTTTTCTGGGCATCTCCTTTTTGGGGGAAGTAGGCATGACGGCAGGGGACCTTAGTGGTACTGCAGCCGCGGCCCTGGTAGCCATTGCGATGGGAGTGCAGCCCGTTTATGCTTTGGCAGCAGGATTGCCGCTGGCCGGAATGGGCATCCTTCCTGGCTTTATTATCGGTTACCTGGTAGGATTGATCGCACCTAAACTTGATGAGAAACTGCCTTCAGGCATAAATCTGATTGCTACCGTACTGGTCCTGGCTCCACTTGGGCGTTTTATTGCCCAGCTGGTGACGCCGGGTGTAGATCTGGCTTTGGCCCAAATCGGCAATGTAATCCTGGCTGCTGCGGATCAGTCTCCCCTGTTAATGGGATTCCTCCTTGGTGGCCTGATTAAAATCATTTGTTCTTCTCCCCTGAGTTCCATGGCTCTTACCGCAATGCTCGGCCTTACCGGTCTGCCCATGGGGATCGCTGCTGTTGCTTGTGTTGGCGGCTCCTTTACCAACGGCATCGTCTTTTATCGATTAAAACTTGGTCACAAAGGAAACATAATGGGCGTTATGATCGAGCCCCTTACCCAAACTGAAATCATTACAACTAATCCTATTCCAGTTTACGGCTCGAATTTTCTGGGCGGAGGGTTAGCAGGCATGGCAGCCGCCGCTTTGGGTATCGTCAACAACGCTCCGGGCACAGCTGCCCCCATCCCCGGACTATTGGCACCTTTTGCTTTTAATGATCCTTGGACAGTTACCCAGGCTCTCGTCTTGGCAGTATTGGGAGGTATCCTCGGAGGCGTAGTG
>JAAYOX010000431.1 GCA_012520135.1 Clostridia bacterium | reverse complement strand
CTTATTAAATGTGATCGGCTCTTCATAGATTCTCTCCTTTAAATGTGTTTTTGATACAAAACATCTCCGGTAGCTTCGCCTAGCCTCGAAGGTTGTTTATTGTCGAATTTTCGATTGTATTATTCTATTATTAGGACTATACTGAATTTAGAAGGATAAGGAGCCGAACTGCCTGGCCAAGGGAGGCGCTAGGATGTCGCTGCGACTCAGATTGTTTTGTGGCATTGGGGTGTTTGTACTTTTTTTGTTCTTAATATTTTCCCTTTCAGCAGTTAACCAGGCCGTAGAGATGCTTGAACAAAAGGAACTGGAAACTGGTCAATTACTAAATGATATTATTCAAACGGAAATGGATGCTCAGGTGAATGTAGCAACGGTGTCTGCTTTGACGCTCAGTAATAACAGGCAGGTCCAGCAGCTATTTGCCCAAAGAGACCGGGAAGGGTTGCTGGATTTGTTGTTACCTTCTTTTCGGGCGACTAACAATAATTTGGCCCAGCTTCAATTTCACTTGCCTGATTCTACCTCCTTTTTAAGACTACATGAGCCGGATAGATACGGTGACAGCCTGGCTGATATTCGCCATACGGTTAATGAATGTAACAGAACCTTGACCAGGGTCGCAGGCTTGGAAGAAGGACGATCCGGTTACGGATTTCGGGTAGTAGTACCCATGTTTTGGGAAGGAAAACATACCGGTTCCCTGGAAGTGGGTACTAGTTTCGGGGCTACTTTTCTGAGACATCTGGCCAACCATGTCAGCGGTGAATATTATGTTTATCGAATTCCTCAAGTTCCCAGTGTGGTATGGGAGGACTTTCAGAAACCCGGCCAATTAATAGCAACAGCCAGCCTCCGGGCAGATAGTTGGCCCTTGAAACATGAGATTTTATCAAGGCTTGCCAGAGGAGAAACTGTTTTTACTCAATCGGAAGATAACAAGCATCATTTAGTTTTGGTTCCTTTTTTTGATTATGCCGGTGTAGTTAAAGGATACTACAAAGTAGTAATGGACAGAAGCTTGGTAACCGCAGGTATTTTTCAGATGAAAAAGAATCTCTATACATTCTCTATCTTAGGTGCATTGGTTGTTGGGATTCTGGTCTTCATTTATCTGGGCCGCTCCTTGGAACCCATTAAAGAACTGGTAAAGGCCATGCAGATTGTAACTACAGGTGATTTAAACCGCCAAATAAAGCTCAAACCCAGGCGGGATGAAATCGGCCAGTTAACCGAATGTTTTCAATTGATGGTGGCTAAGTTGCGGGAGATTGTGGCTGCCTTGGATGATGCCAGGGAAAAACAAGCCGGATATCTGAGGGATACGGTGTTGGCGTTGGCAGCAGCTGTAGAAGCCAGAGATGTTTATACGATTAACCATTCCCAGCAAGTGGCCTCCATTGCTAAAGCGATAGGTACTCATATGGGAATGTCCCGGCGACAGGCAGAACAACTTTATTTTGCCGGATTGCTCCATGATATTGGAAAAATCGGTATTCCTGATTTTATTTTACAAAAGCCCGGCAAGCTGACGGAATTGGAATTTTCCGAGATCCAATCACATACAGAAGTAGGATACAAAATTTTGGAGGCAGCAGGGGATATATTTGCCCCGATGGCCCCTATGGTGAAATACCACCATGAAAAATGGAATGGAACCGGCTATCCCGAAGGTTTGCGAGGAGAGGAAATCCCCCTGGGTGCAGCCATTTTGGCGGTAGCCGATGCCTTTGATGCCATGGTATCCAGCAGGCCTTATCGTAATGCACTGACTGAAGAAAAGGCCCTGGAGGAAATTGTGGCCTGCAGTGGATCCCATTTTCATCCTCAAGTAGTTGATATATTTATCAGTCATTATAAGGAAATTATGAAGCAGAGTGTGGCAGAAACCACAGCCGGAGCAATTGTCAATCCAGCCGGACCGGTGGGCAGGCAGCGGCAGCAATATATGCCGGAAATGATTTTACGTCCCTTCGATTACCGGGTTAGGTATGACGGGATTTTACAGGCAGTAAACGATGTAGTACTGGTCTTTTCCGAGGAAATGAAACTGATTGAATGGAATCATCGAGCCGAACGTCTTTATGGATATACTTGTGAGGAGTTCAGCCGTATGTCTGCCGGGCAGCTTTTCAGTTCCGTTGATTCTGAAGAACTGGAAAAATGTATGCAAGCCCAAAAGGGCATTGGGGTCTTCCGAGCCAAACACCGGAAAAAAGACGGCACTGTTTTTCCCGTTGAAGTCACGAACGTTGCTTTTGTAGAGGCAGGTAAAAAGTGTTGGCTTAATCTGGTCAGGGAGCTGGAGCCGGTACTTGCAGGGGAGGATACGGCTTAGGTTGGCTCCGGAGACAGCTTCGGTGCTTTTTGGGTTTGCTGTTGGCCCTTCTGTAGCCCCTGTAAGAGTTGTTGTTCATTTATCAGCCAAACTGCTAAGATTAAGCCCAACGCTGCCAGACCTGCTCCGCCTAAAAACATGGCTGTTCGATTAAAACCTAAAAGAAAATCAAAGGCCGGCGGTCCAATGGCTACCCCGATGAAACGAACTCCTCCGTAGAGGGCGGTGATTCCTCCTCGTTCCTCCAATTGGACCGAACTGGTGACCAGGGTATTGACAGCCGGCAACACCAAGCCGGTGCCGATACCCATAATGACTACACCGGTAAAAAACGCCAAATCCCGGTTAATCAGTCCGATAGCGGCCATGGAACCACCTACCAGGATTAGACCTAGTATAATGAAGTATTTCAGCCTACCCAGCTGTTTTTCCAGGAACTTTCCGCCAAAGAAGGAAGTGGAAGACATAGCCAGCACCGGTACTGCCAAAGCGAATCCTTTGATGATTCCATCCAGACCATAAGCGGTTTCCAGCACGTCGGACAGATAAGAAAGAATGCCGAAGAGAACCAGTAGCACCACACTTCCGGCGAAATAACATCCTACTAAAGATTTTCCCTTATCTTTGAAGATATCTTTCAATTTCCCAATGTAAGCACCGGCCGATTGATTTTGTTTTTTAGGAGCCGGTTCTTTGATAATGAGCCAGACAAAAATAGCGATTGGAACTGCAAAAATAGCATAAACAAAAAAGAGTGCATACCAAATGATGAGGGCGATGGCGGCGCCCAGGATAGGGCTGATAACCTTGCCAAGACCGTTGGCCGCCTCCAACCCACCCAGAGCTTTTGTCCTTTCCGAACTGGTAAAAATATCTCCTACTAAAGCCATGGCAATAGGCCCCGTACCGCTGGCTCCAAGACCTTGGATCACCCTGCCGGTTAATAACAGGGGGTAAGAGTGCCACCACCAAGCTGCTAATCCGGAAACTATCCCCCCGATGGCATAAATAATTAGAGCAGGAACAATAATGGGTTTACGGCCATATTTGTCTGCCAAAAAACCCATGACGGGAATGGCTAATCCTGCCGGCAGTGAAAATAGAGTGATCGTCAGGCCCGCCTGCATTTTAGTGATGTCCATGGCTTTCTGCATGTCCGGCAGTACCGGGATAAGCATAGAGTTGCCTAATACCATGATTAGAGGCACACCGCTTAAAGCGATTAATTTCCATAGGCTGTCTTTTTTCATTGTTCTCTCTCCAGACTGTCTTTAAGTTTCATGTATTGCTAAACCTATTATTGCTTTTAAAGGCATTTATCATGCCGCAGATTATCAACAATAAATAATTCGTTGAAACGAAAGGCTGACTTGGAGCCAAAGTCAAAAGAACGGAAGCGACTGAACTCTTTCCCAAACCGGGCTTCGTCTTTCGCCTACGATTAGCAACGATTTGAAAAATGCCATTTGCCAACGTGCAGAGGCATTTATTATGCCGAGTCTGTCATTAGTAGATAAATCCGTTTCTGCTGGCAAATTAATGGGCAGGAGAATCTATAGGAAATGTCGTAATATTAAGTAGCCAATAGCCAATAATATCCAAATGGAGGAGGGTTTGATTATGCCGATTATTACGGT
>JAAYOX010000430.1 GCA_012520135.1 Clostridia bacterium | reverse complement strand
TCCGGTTATTCCCGGCACTGATGCTGCTTTGGCCTTGGCCATGGCCCGCTGGATTATCGAGCATAAGCGTTATGATGAGCGTTACTTATTAAATCCTAATAAGGCGGAAGCCCAGGATGATAACGAACCTACCTGGTCCGATGCCACCCACTTGGTCAACTTAAGCGATCCCAAACGTCCCAAGCTAAAAGCCAGTGTATTGGGCATTGGGGAAAATCAAAACGTGGTGCTGCAAAACGGAGTGCCGGTGATTGCCGACGAGGCCGCTGAAGGGACTTTGGAAGTAGATACTACCATTAACGGTATCCGGGTCAAATCAGCCTTTACTTTGTTTAAAGAAAGATGCTTTGAACGGACTCTGGCGGAGTATGCAGAGATCTGCGGGATACCGGTAGAAGATATTGTTTCCCTGGCGAAAGAGTTTACCTCTTACGGCAAAAAGGCCTCCATCACTTCTTACCGGGGACCGGCCATGCATACCAACGGCTTTTACGCCATCAGAGCCATTGCTTGCTTAAATCACTTGTTGGGGAACTACGATTGGAAAGGAGGCGCCATCTCCAGCGGTGCCCAGTACGGTCCCTTGGCGGGACTTTATGATCTGATGGGAGTACCGGGGGAAAGGAAAGCTTGGGGGGTTACCATGTTCCGTCGTGGGCCTTACGAAAAGAGCAGCCTATTCCAAAAAGACGGTTATCCTGCCAAACGGCCCTGGTTCCCGATTGGTAACCATGCTTTGTTTGAAGTTTTGCCCAGTGTCGGTGAAGGGTACCCTTATCCCATCAAGGCACTGTTTATCCACCGGATTGCTCCTACCTTGTCCATCGGTGATGGGGAGCGGGTCCTGGAAATATTAAAAGATACCAAAAAAGTACCCTTGCTGGTGGTATCGGATCTGGTGGTCAGTGAAGCGGCTTCCGTCGCCGATTACATTCTGCCGGATCTCAGTTACTTGGAAAGATGGGGCTTTGAGACTATTTATCCTAACCAGCCCCTGAAGTTAAGTCATTTCCAGCAGCCGGCAACCCGGGCTTTCGATGGCCCCAGAGCTTTTGAAGATGTGTTGATTGAAATAGGAAAAGCCCTGAAGTTGCCCGGCGTAGGTGACAATGCATTCCCTGACGGCAGTGCTCTTCACTGTACGGAAGACTTTTATTTGAAATTGGTAGCCAACATTGCATATAACGGGGAGCCAGTGCCTGATGCCGGCAGTGAGGAGTTGCAGTTATTCAGCCGGACCAGGCAGAAAGCCCTTGGGCGTTATTTTGAGGAAGATAAGTGGAAGAAGGCTGTCAGGCCCAACGAGTGGCCTAAGGTGGTCTACGTGTTAAACAGGGGAGGCCGCTTTGAGGCTCCCGGTTCAGAGTATGTGGGAGACCATATCAAGTACCAATACGGTGGTCAAGCTGATTTCTATTCGGAAAGGGTTGCCCAGCATCGCCATTCTTATACAGGGGAATTCTATGACGGGCTTCCCCGGTATGAACCCCAACGGTTATTCAACGGGGAGGAAATTAGAGACGATGCCTATCCACTGCATATGATCAACTGGAAGGCCCATTACATTGGCTCTCACCGGAATATTCACAGCAGCTGGCTGAGGGAGATAGAACGGGAAAACTTCCTCTGGATCAACCCTAGAGATGCACAGGCCCGGGGCCTGAAAGAAGGGGACAGGGTGATGATTAAATCGGCTACCTCTCAGGTAACGGGTACTGTTAAAGTGACGGAACGGATTCGTCCCGGCGTAGTGGGAAGCAACTACAACTATGGCCATTTCGCTTATGGTTCCATGCCGGTTAAGATTGACGGTAAACCAATGGCCGTGGATCCGGTTTACGGCCATGTGGAGTGGGCCCAAAAACCCAACAGCGGTTACGCGGGACCAAGAAACGCAGGTTTTGCCGCCAACGCTGTGGTGCGCCATGATGATTCTTTAAACGTCGGAGCCCTATTTGATCCGGTAGGTGCCGGTGCCGCCCAGTTAAGTACCAAGGTAGAAGTAGTGAAATTATAAACCTTTAGCAGAGACGTTCCCCGCCATCTGTGGGAACGTCTTTTTTAAATTAGTTTATTTAATCAAGCGGTTAAAGTTTAACTAAAAATATTCTAAAAAATAGAATAAATGAAGTTCCATAGTTAAAAAGTGCCATCATCCATGATAGAATATAGACAAGAGGCATGGCCAGTAATGGCAAATTG
>JAAYOX010000429.1 GCA_012520135.1 Clostridia bacterium | reverse complement strand
TTACTTCACTGCCGCCGGGCTTGCCTACGTTTTGTTGAATTTCCTCCATTTGTGATAATGTACGCGCAATGGCCAGGGCTCGATACCCTATTTCCTGTTCAAAACTCCGGGCATAATGTCCCGCCAGGACAACGGTCCCTAACAGCAACGCTACAAACACCACCCCAAAAGCCAGCCAAGTTATTTTTGCCTGAATTCCTACCGGCCTCCGGAGCATCTTCGTTATTCCTCCCTCGTCCAACGAATTGGTGAATAGTTCGACTTTAGTGCCCATTTCTCCTTCGTAGTAACTTAAAACTTGCCCCAGGGCACAAAAAAAGCTGCCGGAGCAGCTTTTTTTATATTTTTTTTAATTTTCCATTTTAATTGACGGAACTTACTTGAGCACTTTCGGCAGCCTTACTGAACAGCTTCTTGAACAGATAGAATCCTACCAAGAATGCCAGACCGATCACATCAAAGAATACACTTGGGGTAATCAGACTTAAAGCAGCACCGAAAAATGCAGCCCGCATCAGCCCATTCAGTGAACCGAAGAACCAACCTTGCATCGAAATAGCCAGGGCATATACCCCAATTGCTGCCGTAATAGTACGAAGGATAGTAATGCTCATGTCGCCTACTAACAGGATTTCCGGTGCATAGAAGAACATAAAAGGAACAATATAAGATGCAATTCCCAAACGGAATGAAGTCAAACCTGTTTTCATGGGATCGCTACCGCTAATACCTGCACCGGCATAAGCAGCCAAAGCCACCGGCGGAGTAATTGCAGACAGGCAAGCAAAGTAGAAAATAAACATATGGGCAATCAGAGGTTCTACTCCCATTCTGATTAAACCAGGTGCCATTACTGAAGCCGCTACAGCATAAGCTGCCGTGGTAGGCATACCCATTCCCAGGATAATGACAACAGCCATGGTAAATAATAATGCCAACAACTTACTGGTACCGGCAATGGTCAACAATAATCCGGAAATTTTCAGGCCAACACCGGTCAAGGCAATAACTCCCATAATGATACCGGCTGCCGCACAAACAGCCATTAGCTGAATTGAGCCTTTGGCACCTGCTTCCAGAGCACTGAATATCTTAGCAAAACCCATGCGGGTATCTTTACTAATCCAACTGATAAAAAGGCTGGCAACAATAGCATAAAAACCGGCGAAAATAACGGATTTTCCTGTCATCAGGAAACCAAACAGAATAACTACCGGAAGGAATAAATAGCTTTGCTTCATGACTTTTCTGCGGCTTGGTAGCATATGTCTCGGCAACCCAAACAGTTTTTGTTTGATTGCTTCCATGTCCACCATAAAGTACACCGACAAAAAGTACAGGATAGCCGGAACAATTCCTGCCAGCATAATTCTTTGATAGGGAATTCCGGTTAATTCAGCCATGATGAAGACACCGGCACCCATAATGGGAGGCATAATCTGTCCTCCGGTGGAAGCAACCGCTTCAGTGGCAGCGGCAAACTGGGGAGAATAACCCACTTTTTTCATCAACGGAATAGTTAAGCTGCCTGTAGCCACCACGTTACCGGCGGAAGTTCCATTCATAGTCCCCATTAGGGCACTGGATAACACCGCTACCTTGGCAGGCCCGCCCCTTAAATGACCGCTGATGGAAAAGGCCCACTCTACAAAATATTTTCCCACGCCGGAGTACTGCAAAAAGGCGCTGAAAATAATAAACAAGATAATGTATCGAGAAGAAATGTCAATAGGAACACTGAAAACTCCGTCCAACCCGTAAATATAGGTAAAGAATCTTTCCATACTGTAACCTTTATGCTTTAACACCCCGGGTAGATAAGGTCCCACAAAGGCATACAGGATAAATACCCCCGCTAAAATCGGCAAAGAGTTTCCGGCGGTCCTCCGCGCCAGCTCCAAAACAAGAATTACGCCAATGAGAGCAATAATGAAATCAGGAGTTTTAGGCATAACTCCTGCCCGGAAAATCAATTGGTCTAAATTATAAACAATATAACCTGATACCACCAGACTCAAAATGGCAAAAATCCAGTCTGACCAGTGAATTCTCTCTTTAGCCTTTTGCCATCCGGGAACTAACAAAAAGCCCAAAAACGACAAACTGGCAATATGCAAAGTGCGGAAGGTCCAAGTTTCCAAAGGATAGAACTTTAAGGAGATTACATGAAATAAGGCGACCAGTGCGGCGAATACAGCAACAAATTTCCCAACGCCACCACTCAAGCTGCGCAGACTGCTGTTTTCCGCCTCCAAGTCCGGTTCCAAATCGATAGGCATGTTCGAATCAACTTGTTCCGAACTACCTGAGGCCAACCTTACATCCTTTTTATCAACATCTTTCGACATGGCGGCACTCCTTTCTGATTGTACTTTTACCTAGGAAAGGCGGCCCAATAAAGGGCCGCACCTCATCCTCTTATTTCTGGTACTCAGGCGGATATACATCAGCGGGAAGTTCTATTCCCTGATCTTCATAATATTTAATCGCACCGGGATGCATCCACATCCAAGTATTGTGAATGATGTTCTCAGGAACGGTCTCCTCAGCAGAACTGTGGGAAAGAACCATATCATCGTGGTTATCGAACACAGCTTTTACAATTTCATATACCAAATCGTCAGGCAAATCTTTGTGACCGATAGCCATATTCCAGATACCGATAGTTTCTACATCTTCATCGATGAAATCATACTTTTCAGCGGGAATAGTGGCCGGGCTCCAGTAAGGCCATTCGGCAACTACCTTGTCCCTGGCTTCTCCGTCAACGCCAAAGAGCACGATATCCTTTTGAGCGGCAGTTTCCAGAATTCCCGCTACCGGAACTCCGGAAGCAAAACTGTTGGCATCCAACTGTCCGTCAATATGTTGGGTAACCAGGTCACTCAAACCGGCAAGACGGTTGGTGGTCTTAATGCCGAGCAATTCCAAAATCCGGGGATGGTAGGTTCCGGAAGTACCGCCGGCAGGTCCTACACCAACGATTTTGCCTTCTAAGTCAGCCAGACTTTTAATACCGGAGTCTTTAGTTGCCCACCACTGGGAATAAGTATTATACATGGGGAACAGCACCCGCACGTCTCTATGCTCTAATCCGTTAGTCCAGTCCCCTTCACCATGCCAAGCTTCCCAAGCGGGACCCATGGTGACCATACCTAATTCCAAGTCACCACTTTGTACCAGCTGCATGTTGTGGTTAGGTCCACCGGTCACTTCAACGCCGGTGGTAATGCCTAAGGCCTTTTCAATAACTTGAGCCCAGCCACCAGCATAAACATGGTACACACCGCCAATAGAAGCTGAACCAATCGTCAGGGAAGAAGGCCATTCACTCTGAGCACTGCCGCCTTCACCTTCGGATTGAGCAGGTGGGGGACTCGCTTGCTGGCCGCCACCGCATCCGCCAAGAACCAAAGAAAAGCCTAACAACAAAACCAGTAGCACATAGAAGCTTTTTTTGCTAAACATCGACTTACCTCCCGTACAAAAATAAAATTGAAGTTCAATGCCATTGTTGGAATTGTCTGAACTTCTTGACTGTTATAATAACTTTTTCTGCTGAAGGACTCAATATTTAGGTCATATTGGTCTTAATGCTCATAAAAATAACCGCCAGAAATAAATTAGAAACACTTGCTATTTAC
>JAAYOX010000428.1 GCA_012520135.1 Clostridia bacterium | reverse complement strand
CCCAGCAAGGGGTGGCTACGGATCAGTCCGCTCATCTCTTTCAGCCTGGCGGTTCCCGCAATACTAATCACCGTTCCCCCAAGTAAGAACAAGAGGCCTTTCATCACAATATCGTGAACTGTATAGTAAACTGCTCCCATTAAAGAAGCTGAAGTACCAAAAGCCAAGCCGGAAATGATAAAACCTACACTGATCACTACGTTGTAAACCAGGATGGCGCGGATGTCCCATTGGGCAATCGCTCCTATTCCCCCTAACAGCATGGTCAAGCCGGCCATCACTGCCATCAGGAGATGAGTAATCTCCGGTTGATGGTAGAAGATCAGGGTATACATGCGAATAATCACGTAAATCCCTACCTTGGTTAAGAGAGCTGCAAAAATAGCCCCTACGGCGCCGGGAGGGGCCATATAGGAGCCCGGCAGCCAAAAATAGAGAAACAGTCCCGCCTTGATACTGAACACAACCAGGAAAAGGATTGCCACAGCAGTAATAAAACCGGTCTGCCCTACCTCAGCAATACGAACTGACAAGTGAGCCATATTCAAGGTACCGGTAACAGAGTAAAGATAAGCAATTCCCACCACAAACAACGTTGAAGACAAGGTATTGATCAACGCATATTTGATGGTTTCCCGCAACTGGATTTTAGTGCTGCCCAAAGAAAGTAGTACGTATGATGAGAACAACATTACTTCAAAAAAGACAAACAAGTTAAACAGGTCTCCCGTTAAAAAAGAACCGTTTACCCCTACTATCAAAAATTGAAACAGGGAGTAAAAATAAAACCGCTCCTTGTTTTCCCCAATGGAGTGGACAGCATATAACAGGCAAGCAAAGCCCACCAGGGCGGTAGCCACCAAGAGCAGAGCCGGCAGCATATCCAGCACCAGCACAATTCCAAAAGGAGCCTGCCAACCTCCCAACTCCAATATTTGTATCCCCTCTTCCGATACAAATTGGACAAGATACAGGGAGACCACAAAGGTCAGGGCCATGGAAGCCAGGCTTAGCCGTCTCTGTAAAGCCAGATTGTTTTTGAAAATGCCCAAGATAATTCCGGTCAAAAGCGGTATGATTAGGGGTAAAATGACTAAATTATTCATCATCGCTACCTCGTAGCAGTTCAATATTATCCGTTCCTAAATCGGCATAGGAGCGGTAGGCCAATACCATCAAAAAAGCGGTCATGGCAAAATTAATTACGATAGCTGTTAGAATCAAAGCTTGGGGCAGGGGATCCATAAAAGAGACAATCCCTTGTCCCAGCAAAGCCGGTCCACCGGTTTTCAAACCGCCCATGGTAATAATCAATAGATTGGCGCCATGGGAAATGATGGAGGTACCCAGGATAATCCTCAACAGGCTTTTCGAAAGCACCAGGTAGACGCCGGTGGTGAACAAAATACCGATTGCTATAGACATTAACGTTTCCATGTATGTATATCACCACTTATTGTAAAAATGATCGACAGTGCCGTTCCCAAAACAGCGAAAGCAACCCCTATATCAAAAAGCACAGCCGTAGCAAATTCCGTTTCCCCAAACAGGGGAAGATAAACAGATCCGAAAGTTTGAGTTAAAAAAGGTTCACCGAAAACCATCGCTCCCATTCCCGTTGTCACCGCGATTAACACTCCTACAAAGGCCAACACCTTAAAATCAATGGGAAAACCTGCTTTCACCGTTTTCATGTCAAACGCCAAAAGAAGCAGGATAATACCCGAGGCCACCGTCAGTCCCCCGATAAAACCGCCACCCGGGTTATGATGTCCTGCCAGGAACAGAAATACAGCAAAAGCCAGAATGGTAAAAATGGCAAGCTTCGTTACCGTCCGCAAAATAATCTCTTTGGATTCCATCTTAACTAACCCCTCCCGGCATGACGCAATTTAATCAAAGTATAAACTCCCAACCCGGCAATGGTGAAAACAAGAATCTCAAACATGGTATCAAAGCCGCGAAAGTCAACCAGAATGGCATTTACAATATTGTTGGCTCCTGCCAGTTCATAGGCTTGTTCGAAAAACCAGGAGATTGGTTCAAAAAGACGGTTACTCTGGGCCGAAAGAGCCATGGCCGTTACCAGAATACCAACCCCTGCCGCAATGATGAAGTTGGTTGCTTGATGCTTCATTGCCGTTATTTCCTTTTTTAATTCCGGCAGGAAATAAAAACACAAGAGCAGCATCACCGTACTTACCGTTTCCACAACCAATTGGGTTAAGGCCAGATCCGGCGCCCTGAAGACTACAAATAACATAGCCATAATATAACCCATAATGCCCAGGCCGACCAGGGCAATAATCCTGTTTTTTGCAAATACCACTAAGAGACCCGACCCAACCAAAACAAGGGTCAAAACAACCTCGTACAGGCTAATGGGGCTGTTGCCGGCAGGGTCAAAAGCAAACCCTTGCAATACCAGCATCACTCCACCGACTGCAACAACCAAGAAAATAAAAATGTAACGCAAATAATCCATCAGGGAACCGGTCATGTACCCCCGGGTTATCCTCGCTGATATTTCCTCTGTTTTAACTAATAAATAATCATAAAGAGCATTTAAACTTAAAACCCCGGGCAAGTACCCATATAACCTGATCCATTTCTTTAAATACACATACAACAGTGTACCGGTTGCTACAACCCCGATGGTCATCAATAGCTCCGGTGTCCAGCCATGCCAGGCACTAATCGGCCCAACCCCATAACCTGCTTCGGCAAACCCGGGTAAAATAGAAGCCAATACCGGCATGAGAAAATCTTCTGCCACCACATTGGGATAGAAGAAAAGGGATATGACAAATAAAGCCAGAATGCCGGGAGAAACCACCATGCCATAAACGGCATCGTGAGCCTTTTTTTCCAGTTTCAAAGGATGGTGTTTCCCCAAAAAAGGTTTGAACACGAGAATCATACAGTAGATAAAAGT
>JAAYOX010000427.1 GCA_012520135.1 Clostridia bacterium | reverse complement strand
CCTTTAGCGACAAGGCGCAGCACTACTTCCCCCAAAACCAGACGGCCAACCTGATGGATTACGCCGGGGGAACGGAGCTCTGGAAATACCAGTGGGACCTGATACATAACCCGGAATCTATCATATTTGCCTGGGCGCAGGAGGAGGAAGAGGGGGAGATGATGGCAGCCTCGGACGAATGTTGGGAGAAAGGAAAAGAGAACTGGACAAAAGTAACGCCACAGAAGTACCATGCAAAAAAGAAACTTGAATACGACTCTGAATGCGGTTACTTCTATTCCGGAAACCTTAGGCGTAGTTATTTTGGTTTAACTAATGGGAATATCCTGATTGTTGACCAGGTTTACAGGAACAACACTTACAGTTCAGACCCGGACGATGTAATAAACCTCTACCTCCTTTACATTGCGAGTCTAAACGAATGGTACGAGGTAGATATAAGTACCTTTGAAGCTGACTGCTTAAGCTGTGATTTGAATTATATGGCAGCAGAAGTAACTAAGCTTACAGGGAAAACCATTGGCCGCTATATCCTGCCAATCGAGGATATATACATTCTTCTTGAAGGAAAAGACTTTGACGGTGTTCAGTCAAATCGTGCTGTTGCAAGTGGATTTTTACTTATTGAATTCATCCCGGGTGGTAAAATATTGAAACCTGTAACCAAAGGACTTAAAGCAGGAACAAAGGCAACCGTAAAAGGTACACGGAAAATTTATAACTTTGTTAAAGGTACGAAAGTTGCCATTGGGGAATTTACCGATGATGTGCTGAAACCTGCTAAGTGGATTGACGGCTCTGTAGATGAAGTAATAGAAACCTTGCATGATGTTACTTATGTAGCCAAAGATGGGAAACAAGCGAAAGGAACTGTACAAGTCGTAAAACAAGGTTCTGAGGTTGGTTTTAAGAAGGCAATTAGTAATCTTGATGAATTTTGGTCTCAAATACCTACATCTCGCTTAGAAGGAATAAAAAAAGCATTTAATGGAATCCCTGTACTTAAATATGCTGATGAAGACATGGTTTTTTATAGGAGATGGGGAGGAGTTGGAGAAGAAATAGGCACATGGTTATCCCCAACAAAATATGAGAAAGCGGGAAATGCAAAAAGATATTTAGCGTTACCTAATGGAAATACCGCTGAGAACTTGACTACATTTAAAATAAAGAAAGGCACTCCTTTTATTCAAGGTAAGGTCGCAAGTCAAGTTGACAACTTAGAAGATTTTGGGGAATATGCAGTTGGTGGCGGTGAACAGATTTACATATTATTTGAAGATTTAAATAAATTGATTAAACAATGAATCCAAACGAAACTGAAATAAAAAGCGATGAAGATTTTTTAATTATTTTGGGTGAATTAATTACCCTGTTTGAGGGTAGAAATGAAAAAAGAACTGCTACACATGGAGAATTGCTTTTGCTTGATAAGTTAATTAATATTAGAGAAATAGCACGTGGGAAAAGGCCATTAAAAACAAAACAAGAAAACTACATTTCACTACAAAGAGTATTGGATGATATGACCAGTATTGCGATAACTGACACAGGTAAAAAGATTTATGAAATTGTGTATTATTTTTCATATGTATACAAGATACCGGGTTAAGTAATACTTTTACAGTAGCTTATTATTTTAGACAACCATTTCTCCCCATTTATCCGGATCATCATACGTACCGAAAACAGCTTTAACGCTCATGATTTGTTGGTTTTTTAGCATCCGGTAATGAATCATGTACGGGAACTTTTTAACAGGCATACAACGGATATCATCGTACCGGACAGCAAAGACGAAAAAGTTCTTTTTCAGGAAATTAAAATGTTTGTCAACCGAATCGTAAGATCGTCTGCCTAAACCGTTTTGGTGCCGGTTAACAGCGCCGGGTTCCCAACGCAGGGAACCGACCGTTCCGTAATAATCAGGCGGCTGAACGAAATCTACGGGGCGGCCGTAGTCAGCTGGAATGTGCATATCGATAACCCCATTGAGGTTGGCCGCATCAACGAAGAGGACTTTAAAGCAGAGGGCACGGCCCTGCTGAGCAAGTACACCAGTGACATGAACAGGGTGATCCGCGCCTATAAGCGCGACAGGGTTACCGATGACAACACCATGTACCTCTTCTTTATGGAGATACCCAACTTAGGCAGCCACCGTAAAGGCTTTATGCCACTGTCGGGT
>JAAYOX010000426.1 GCA_012520135.1 Clostridia bacterium | reverse complement strand
TTGGTCTGGAGAATAGGCTGAGTACCCCGGTAGGACTCTTATCCGGCGGACAACGGCAGGCTCTGACCTTGTTAATGGCCACTTTTCAACAACCCAGATTACTGCTCTTGGATGAACACACAGCGGCTCTGGATCCCAAGACCGGGGAAAAAGTCCTGGCCTTAACGGAGGAATTGGTGGCGGAACAGGGATTAACTACTTTAATGGTAACTCATAATATCGTAGATTCCCTTAAAGTGGGAAACAGAACCATTATGATGCATGAGGGACAAATTGTTCTTGACATCAGCGGAAAAGAACGAGAAGAGATGACTCCTCAGGATGTGCTTCGCTTATTCGAAAGAAACAGCGGCAAACAGCTGGCCAATGACCGGATGCTATTGGTCAAGAACCGGCAGTCTAGCGGTGCTTAAAAGGGATTTTGGCAGTAGCTACAGTTTGAAAGCACGGACAACCGTCTGCTAATTGTTGGCCGATAGCGTAAGGCTGGCAATGTTTTGCGGAGCGGGCGTTGGGCCACAGCCGTCGGCAGCTTGCTGCCGGTAACGGCGTAGGCACTCCGCCGTAGCGAAGCAAACATTACAGCCTTACGCGGTTTAATCAAATGATACTATGTCAAGTGTCTGTGACCTTCCTCGAAATGGGGAAGGTTTTTTAGTATTAAATTGGCAAAAATGCAGAAATATACTAATGCTTACGGAATATGTCGTCATGAATACAGTATATTTGTAGATTTTTGCCGTTGTTCAAAGGAAGAAGGCTTTTTTCCGAATATGCTATATGCTAAGATAAACATTAAGCGTTGTAAGAGGAGGCACTAAATAAAAATGCAAGAATTTTTTATGACGGCAGGTGCCGCCCAAGGGAAAAGATTTGTTGATCCGGTCTTTTCTGTATTGGGTGCCGCCAGAGAGGCTATTGCCAAGTATGGAAAGGATCAAGTGGTCAATGCATCCATCGGTACCATCTATGACGATGAAGAAAAACTGGCGTATTTTCCTGCAGTGTCCGAGTTGATTAAATCACTGCCGCCTGAGCAGGTGGTGGATTATGCTCCCATTGGCGGTATTGCCGGTTTTGATCAGGCAGTTCTGGATTTTGCCTTTGGCAAGTCGAAACCAGACAGTTATTTGGCTGCCATCGCTACTCCCGGTGGAACCGGTGCTATTCGAAATGTTTTTTATAATTATGCTGATGCCGGGACAAAAATATTGCTGCCGGACTGGTTATGGGGGGCTTACAATTTAATTGCCGGTGAATATGGGCGTTTAGTTGATAATTACCAGTTGTTTACAGAAAAACATACTTATAATTTGCCTTCGGTACAGGCTAAAGTAAAAGAGTGTTTGAGAGAACAAGATAACCTGGTAGTAGTTTTCAATACTCCCGCTCACAATCCCACCGGTTTCAGTCTGAGTAAAAATGAGTGGGAGGCAACCCTGTCTTTCTTTAAAGAAGAGGCTAAAGACAGCAGCAAGAGAATCATTTTGTTAATTGATGTGGCTTACATGGATTATGCCGGCGAACCCGAAGAAATAAGGGAATTTTTTAGTCTGTTGACTCAATTGCCGGAGAATCTGCTGGTAACCATCGCATTTAGCATGTCTAAGTCCTTTTTAGTCTACGGTCTGCGCTGTGGAGCATTGATTGGCGTAAGCAGCAGTCAAAGAGTAATCGATGAGTTTATGGCAGTCAATGCCTACTCTACCCGATCCAATTGGTCTAATGTGACCACTCTGCCCCAAAGAATAATGGTCCAGGTAGCCGGCGACGCTGCTTTGATGGAGGAGATCAACCAGGTAAGGGCCTCTTATCGCCGGTTAATGGCTGACCGGGCTTCAATATTTGTCCGGGAAGCCCAGCAAGTTAACTTGGAGATTTGCCCTTACAAAGCAGGGTTCTTTATTTCTATCCCGATGGATAATGCCAAGGAAGTGGCTAATCGATTGCAGCAGGAACGGATTTTTGCTGTGCCCCTTAAAAAGGGTTTACGGTTGGCAGTGTGTTCCATACCTACCGGCAAAATGGCCGGCCTGGCAGGCAGTATCAAAAAGGCCATGGAAAAATAAGCGGGCTTAATCAAGCCGGCTTATTTTTTTTGCCATTTTTGGAAAAACTCTAGATGGATCTTTGGATACCTTTGAAGGAAAGGAGTTGCTCTCGTGTATCAACTTGCTTTTGCCCTAATGGTGATTGGTGCCTTGAATTGGCTGTTGGTAGGATTGTTCCAGTATGATTTGGTGGCAGCCATTTTTGGGGGCAATGAATCAATCTTAAGCAGGATTATTTATTCACTGGTGGGGTTGGCCGGGATCTACGGCCTGTACCGGCTTTTTGCCGGCGATGCTGTAATGGAAACCAGGGAAGCAGAGTAATCTTGGCCACCGGTGCCAAGAATCGGTATTTACCTACCGACTACTGGCAACCGGTGGGTTATTACTCACTGTGTTAGGCTGGTTCAGGGGAACTCGCATGGTAATTTTGGTGCCTACTCCCTCTTTGCTGTTAATTCTCAGGCCGTAATCTTCTCCGTAGAGGCTCTTAAAGCGTTCATGTACGTTAGAAAGACCGACGCCGTTGCCGGAGCCATAGCCCGGTTTTAAAATCTCATTTAGCCGGTAGCGGGGAATCCCTACACCGTCATCGGAAATAGTGATACGAATTTCCCGGCCCTTAAGATGGGCGCCAATAAATACAGTGCCCGGCCCGATTTTTGGCGTTAACCCATGTTTAACGGCGTTTTCTACTAAGGGTTGGATGCTTAACAACGGTATTTCATAAGAAAGCAGTGATTCGTCCACATCTTTCACTAAACTTATCTTTTCGCCAAAACGAGCTTGCTCCAGGGCAAAGTAAATATCGATACACTCCAGTTCTTCCTTAAAAGAAATGTACAGGCCTTGACGTTTCAATGTTTTCCGGAAAAGCTCTGCTAAATGGATCAGCAACTGGCGGGTTTTTTCCGGATCAGTACGGCTGTACATGACGATGGTATTCAATGTGTTAAAGAAGAAGTGGGGGTTAATCTGAGCATGCAGAGCTTCCAGGCGGGCTTGGGTAATTAATTGAGCCTGGCGATCCAACTCAGCTAGCTCCATTTGAATGCTTAACAGTTGGGCAATACCGATAGCCAGCCGGACAGTCTGGCTGGGAGGTATACCGTGGGAAGTGGAATACAACTTAAGGGAACCAACAACTTCATCACGGTTTTTTAAAGGTACAATTACTGCGGAACCTAGAGGACAATCGCAGGAATCGTAACGGCTGCAGTTTAGAGCAGTGGTGTCCGGTACTACCCTATATTGGCCCGTGGCAATGACCTGCCGGGTGGCTTCCGTCAGTATTTGCTCACCGGGTTGGTGTTTGTCACAACCCACACCTATAAAAGCCAAAACTCTTTCTTTATCGGTAATGGCCACGGCCGCCATTTCACTTATTTTTTGGATGATCTCCGCTGATTGCCGGGCTGTGTCCTCATTAAGACCTCTTCTCAGAAAGGGCAGTGTTTCATTGGCAATTTCCAGGGTTGATTCAATAGTGGCGTTTTCGATGTTAGGTTCGTAACGAGGCTGGTGAGGCAAAAAGAGACGGTGCAGCAGAAAAAACAGGCACAGGTTAATGAGAGACAGACCTACTGATAGCTGCCAGATTCCCAGTCTGGAACCGGCTACCAAGTAGATTTCCATGATTGTGCACACTGCTATAAAAAGCAATAATTTGCCGGAATTTTTTGTCACTCTCATTCCTCCTCACCTTTAGTTTTTTGCATCAGCATCTCTAAATCAATGTTGCCCCAAGTAAAAGAATCTGTCAACGATAAAATTGATATTTCATTTTTGAATAGCAGGGTTGTATCTTTTAATGACGAAGAATTTATAGATTATGATTATAGCAGGAGTGCTTTATGATTATAGGAGTAGGTACAGATTTAATTGAAATCGGTAGAGTTAAAGCCGCTATAATGCGAAGACCTGGATTGAAAAATCGAATATTCAGTCCACAGGAACTAGAGTACTGTTTGGCAAAGCCTGATCCCTGGCCCTCTTTGGCGGCCCGCTTTGCTGCTAAAGAGGCAGTTATGAAAGCCATGGGAGTAGGAATAGGGGCATTTGCTTTTCATGCCATTGAAGTAATTAAAGAGGAAGCTTCTCCGCCGGCTATTCGCCTCCATGGTAAAGCTCTGGCTCTTGCCCGGAAGAAGGGGATCAGCCATTGGCATTTAAGCCTTACTCACCATCGAGATGACGCCATGGCCTTTGTAATAGCCGAAAGCAGAGACTAATCGGGAGCAGGAGGGGGAAAATGTATTTAGTCAGCAACCAGGAGATGGCACTTCTGGACAAAGGGACTATTGAGGAGTTCGGTGTGCCCGGTATGGTTTTAATGGAACACGCCGCTCTAAGGGTAGTGGAATTGCTAAGCCGGTACTATGGAAAGCTAACTCATAAAAGGGCTATGATTTTAGCCGGTAAAGGTAATAACGGAGGAGACGGTTTAGCTATTGCCAGGCTGTTGATTAATGGGGATGTGAATGTCACCGTTTTTTTGCTGTGCAGCCCGGAAGAATTAAAGGGAGATGCTCTGACTAACTACCGGATTCTGCAGAACTGGGGGGCCAAAATACATCATTTAAGCAATGAAAAAGACCTCCAAAGAGTAGATATTGCCTTGATGTGTACCGATTTTATTGTTGATGCTATCTATGGGACAGGGTTTAAAGGCAGTATTACCGGAATGACCGCTGAATTAATCAAAATTGTCAACGATAGCGGCCTGCCTGTCTTTGCAGTAGATATTCCTTCAGGTTTAGATGCCAATACGGGAAAAGTGGCGGGACCTTGTATTCAGGCTCAGGCAACCGTTACTTTTGGGATGCCAAAACTAGGACTGTTGCTGGAGCCGGGGAGCAAATATGTAGGGGAACTTTGGTTAGGTGATATCTCTCTTCCTAATAAGTTGATTCAAAGTTCAAGGCTTAAAGTAAGTCTCATTACCGCTGAGGATGTTGTTGCTAAGCTACCTCAACGACCGAGATCGGCTCATAAAGGCACCTTTGGCCATGTAATTGCAGTGGGCGGTTCGGAAGGGATGACCGGGGCCATTTATTTAGCGGCTACGGCAGCAATCAAGAGCGGAGCAGGGCTGGTGACTGCTGCTGTTCCCAAATCCCTGCACGGTATCATGGAAATGAAAACTTTGGAGGTAATGACTAGGCCATTGCCTGAGACGGAAGCAATCAGTATCGGTCAAGAAGCGTTGGGGACTATTGCTGAGTTGGCCGGCGCCGGTAACGCGTTGGTCTTGGGGCCCGGTCTGTCACAGCATGTCAGCACTTCCAATTTATTAATGCAGCTGCTGCCGAAGCTGGATAAGCCTTTGGTCTTGGATGCAGATGCATTGAATATCATTAGTACCAATGATCCCAAAAAGACATTGATGGCGATTAAAGCACCGGTAATTATTACTCCCCATCCTGGAGAAATGTCCCGGTTGATGGGTATTCCAGTGAGGGAAGTACAACAGAACCGGGTAGAAATAGCCCGTAAGGCAGCCGCGGAATGGAAAGTAATCGTCGCCTTAAAAGGTGCAAAAACACTGGTGGCTCACCCTGACGGCAGGATCTATGTTAATCCCACGGGTAATCCTGGGATGGCTACCGGCGGCAGCGGCGATGTTTTGGCGGGGATAATTGCCTCTTTTTTAGCTCAGGGATTGAATGCCTTGGATGCCGCTGTGGCAGGTGTCTATGTTCACGGTTTGGCAGGAGATCTGGCCGGTTTGCATCAAGGTCAGGCCGGGTTGACTGCCGGTGATTTGCTGGCAGAATTACCGAAGGCTTTAATGTCCCTGGAAACCGGCACTTATCCAAATCTACCGCAGATCAACGAACGCTTAAATCGAATCATTTGAACTTAGCCTGTTGACAAAGTATCATTTTCGTTGGACAGCGTAAAGCCGGTAATGTTTGCTTCGCTCTGGCGGAGCCCCTACGCCGTTACCGGCAGCAAGCTGCCGACGGCTGTGGGAACAACGCCCGCTACGCAAAGCATTACCGGGTTTACGTTATTTGTCACTAAGCTAATCGGTGTTAATCGTGGGCTCCTCTGAAGCCAACGATTAACACCGATTAGCGGATGTAGCTTGTCAATAATCAGCATTTCACGAGATATTTAGATTGAGGAAGGAAGTTATCGATGCGTCCCGTTTGGGCAGAAATAGATCTGAATGCTATCGCTGATAACTGTCAAACAGTACAAAGGTTGGTGAAACCGGGAACTGAAATCATGGCCATTGTCAAAGCTAACGGCTACGGTCATGGGGCAGTAGAAGTAGCTAAAAAGGCATTAGAATCGGGAGCCGACCGGTTAGGAGTTGCTACCCAGCAGGAAGCTTTGGAACTTAGGCAGGCAGGAATCAAGGTGCCGATTCTAATACTGGGCTTTACTCCTTTGG
>JAAYOX010000425.1 GCA_012520135.1 Clostridia bacterium | reverse complement strand
TACCTGCGTAGTTCCGGGGTTGCTGTGCCCTAATAAAGACTGGACCGCTGTAATATCAGCCCCGTTATTCAACGTCAATGTAGCCATCGTATGCCTCATAACATGCGGATGTTGCTTTTTGTCTATTCCCGCCTTTTCCACAATCTTGCTAAACTCTCTTTGTATTGCCCGATGGCCCATGCGTCTAATCGGTTGCCGCTCAGTAACGAAAAGCGCTGGAACCGCATCAGTCCTTGACTTTAAATATTTTTTCAGATGATACATAGCTTTGAAGGACAGATAAACCTCTCTCTGTTTATTCCCTTTTCCAGTCACAACAGCACTGCCATTTTGCCAGTCAATATTATTTCGGTTTAACTGCTGTATCTCGCTTAACCTACAGCCAGTTGCGTAAAACACTTCTATCAATGCCCTTTGCCGTAAAGTCTCACAGCTTTCCCTGATTAGCTCCAATTCCTCTATAGTTAACGCTTTTGGTAAATGCTGCTCTTTTTTCGGTGGCTTAAGTTTTCTGGCTGGGTCTTTTTCGATAATTTCCTCATCAGTCAGCCAGGCAAAAAATGACTTAATAACTGATAGTTTCCTGCCAAGAGAGCTCAGTTTTAGATGTTCAAAACTACTTAAGAACTGGCGGATGTCTGCCGTAGTAATCTGATTAACCGGCTTTTGTATATATTTCGCAAAAATACCTAGCTCTATCTGGTACCCATCCAAAGTGTGCTCACTCAGCCCCTCCAACTTCTTGGCCGAGATGAATAGCTTTGCTTTCTCAGCTATATCTGGGTGTCCTGCCAGATTTTTACCCGGTCTTATCTCATATACAGACAGCACCCCGGCAAACTTCATTCTCATCTGTGTAATATCCGCTTCCGGATGAACCCCCTTAACCTCGTTTAGTAGTTGGCTCAGCAATGGCTCCATGGCCTCTCCTCCCTTGCTTATCCTAGTATAACCCCCAATAGGGTATGCTCCTAAATATTTCAGTTTTCCATACCCTATCCTCACAATCCCAGAAATGCTTATATTGCAATAGCTTAAATAGTTTTACGATGACCCAAACAGGACATAGAACGGGTTGCCCAAACATTCACCCTGTTTTAGGGGACATTGTTTGGGTCATCTTTTTGGGACATTGTTTAGGTCATCCTGTCCCTATTTGGTACACATTATCGTTGTTATGTTCATTAAAATAAGTCATTACTTTGTAACTGGCAAATTATATTGCATTCTTCTATTACTTCCTCTTCTAACCTGCCCCTATTTGGCTCTAGTTCATCCAGATACACATCTTTGATACAACTGGCCCCTATTTCTCTTTCTAACTCTGCCCTTGCTTTAAACACCTCTGGAAAGTCTTTTCTGATTCTGTTCCAGTAACCCATTCCACCTTTTACACAACCTATACAGTTGTTATTTCTATATCCTAACTCATACATCATAGGTCTTTTAATTCCCAACTTTCTTAGTATTCCATGACAATCTTCTTTGGTGAGTTGCCTTTCGATTAGTGGGAACTTGTGCTTAAACTGTGGCTTTGACTCTAATAATCTTTCTGCTCTATCTTTTTCCTCAATGTCATATCCCCAGATATAGGTTAGATTATCTTTCCCATATTCCCACTCTTTCCGTACTCGCCTTTTAAGAATATCTGTGCATTTAGCCCCATAAGGACCGTTTATAAATCTAAACTGCCTTATAACATCATTCACTGTTTTATACTTTGATTGCAAAACATCAATTTCTTTACCCAACACTCTCTCACAATCCTTTAAGAATCTCATTGAATCTGGGTGCTGATCGTCTATATGAGTATAAAGAATTTTATCTATATGATCTCTTTCGATATATGTTGCTATAAAACTAGACACGCCTGCACTAAACCAACTTATAATCATTAAATTCCTCCCTTCCTAAGACACATAAAAAACATAATGCGCTTAAACGCAATAATGCGTACTAACTCTCCAACTCCGCAATCTTGCCTTTGAAGTAACTGATATTTGCTTCGATGTTTTTCCGCTGAGCTTCGTCCATGCCCTCAATCCCCAGTTCTTCTTGTTGCAGCTTCCGCTTCCACATTTTTAAAGCAGCTTCTCTTTGTCGTTCGGGATTAATCCTTCCGCAGGCATTACAGCCCACACAGATCATCCCGTAACTGTCATTATTGATACAGTTCTTCATCGCTGAATAGCATACATGAACTGTCATCTTCATTCACCTCTCTAATTTTCGCCATTTGCTTTAGCCCTTCTCCTCCGTCTTCTTTTTCTAGTACGAACTATCAGTCCGATATGCTCTTCCCTCCTTTTTCAACTCCCCAACTCTGTTCAACACATCCGCAATCAGTATCCCGGTCCTTGTCAGGTTCGCATCATTTTTTATTAGTCCGTTTTTGTTCATCCTGGCCAGCTGTGCCCTGGATACAAGGAGTAGGTTTTTTGGGTCAAAATTGCGATTATTCCCGTCCCCAAATATGACGGCATGGCCCGGCGGTATAGGCCGGACGTGATGCTTTTCCCAGATTAGGCGGTGTTTGTACTCCCATTTATTTGGGTCGGCTACTTTTACTTTCAGATACCCGTCACTGTCCACAGTTTCGCTACCTACAGGGACCCAAGTTTGTGGTCGGTTCCCTTTTTTAAATTGCGTTCGTTCGGTCCCAGGTGCTTGCCAACCCTTCATGCCCTTGTTCCATGGGGTATGACCTTTTCCCCAGTGGTTGCGCGCACTTGTCTTTATGCCGTATTTTGTCCGTATATTCTGTATAGCGTTTTCTGTTTTATTAGTGCCGAATTTTTCGTTAAACAGCCGGGTAATCTCAGCATTGAAAAGTCCCTGTGTCGATAGTTCCCGTAAATATTCCAACTGCTCTTCTGTGTACTGCTTTCGAGCCCTAGTCACTCCCGACCGGATGCCGTATCTCTGCATAGTCGCTCGGATCGTACCTGCTTTATAATTTGTACCAAACCTTTCGTTGAAAAAATTTGCAATTTCATCGCTATAACGCCCCGGGGATATTTGCCGTAAAAATTCAATTTGCTCATCTGTGTAAATCTTGGGCACTTTTTTTAACCTCCCATCAACTCACCACGCAACATTGGGGGGATTTTTCTGATGCGTTTTTCCCCTTTACTTCCTTCAATGAGCCCATATTCTTGCATAAATTCTTGCGACCGCAACACAAGCGAACCATTATTGATTATCTGGGTTGC
The DNA here is from genome assembly GCA_012520135.1 of Clostridia bacterium. Taxonomy (GTDB): domain Bacteria; phylum Bacillota; class DULZ01; order DULZ01; family DULZ01; genus JAAZDD01. The sequence goes on along the minus strand of JAAYOX010000425.1, from coordinate 2,396 downwards.
TATATTAGAGATAGCCTTTGCCCGCGATATTTCTTCCTGTAACTTTTCTCCCTGAATTTCTTCATCATTCAGTCGCTCAAGCTGCATAAACAAGTGATTGTTTAAATCAGCTAATGTGTTTTTCATTAATCTCACTCTCCTCTCTAATCTCGATTTCCACCCGCTCATCCCTAGTCGCTTTTACCTTGTGCTTTTTGACCAGGAGTTCCACTACCTGGTCGTCGTCTTCATAGGCCACGCCATTAAGTCCATCCAAAATGCTTTTTGCCATATTATCCACGTCCATCTTTCCCCGGGTGTAAACAGTGAGCGTTACGGCAACAGCCCCGTCTATCGGTTTGCATCCGCTGCACTTGGCTACCCAGCCAACTAGCTTTTCATACTCCTTTGTTGCGGTCGGAGTATACACAAAAGCCTTTTTCCCCCGCATCCCTAGTCGCGGACGGCCTTTTGGTACCGGTCTACCAGGGATTATTATTCTGTACGCCATGTTCTCCACCCCATTTCTGACCCGTCATCTCTTCCCATTCCTTCACCAGCCGGGTGTGCTGAAGGTACCCGGCTTTGCCCTCCCTTTCCAAGGCTTTGATTTGCTCCGCTTTCAACCAGACTTTGAAGTCCCAACTGCCCATTTAACTCACCTCCCGGATCACTCTGGTGGCACTGGTATGCCTGTGTACAATGTGCAACTCCCCCGGCGGTGCCTTCATCACCAGCCAGTTTTGAGGGTTCAGCCGCTTGGCAGCAATAATCTCCTTTTGCCGCCGGGTAGGGTTCTTTCCGCTTTTCCGCATAGCTACACCACCTTTCCGAACTTCCCCGGTAAATATGGCTCGACGTGCCCAAGTACCAGGTGAAGGTTGTTCACCACGACTTTTCCGTTGCGTGTTTCAAACAGTGGTTCTTCTTCGGCCTGGTTCTGGGTCTCCGCTTCAAGCACTATTACCTGTTTGGCTTGCCCCTTACGCTCCCTTTGCACCTGCCGATATAGGCGGAGTAGGCCCTTGCGTGACGCAAGATTATACACAGAGTCCTGATTGCCATAGTCGTACTTCATAGCTATCTGCTCGAATGTTAGACCCTTCATAATTTCAGATTTAAGTTCTTCCGGTGAAATTTTCGGTCTGCCGGCCATGCTTATACCCCCCTCTCTATTCAACCGGTTTTAGTAATCGCAACGGTTTCCGCTCTTGAATTTCCGGTGTGGTTGCCTCATCAATCGACTTGACCAAGCCGCTAACCAATCTCTGAACCTCTTCCGGCATCTGCTGCTCTTGCCTAACACGTTCCGCATACTGCTCATACATCCTCAGAAAATGAGCTCTGTCAGCTACCACGTTTTCAGAAAGGCAAAGATCCCGCCAGCCAAAAGCACGAACCGTTTTTTCGATTACTGGATGAGACCATGATGGCCTTCCATAATGGCCAACCTTTCTGATTTGCTCTATCACTTCACCCCAAGCTTCCATTGGTGATGGGATTCTTTCTCCTGGCATAATCTCGTTAGCCATGGACCGGAGTTCCGCTATGGTTGGAAAGAATTTCGACTGGGAAATATGAGATAATGCCGCAGCCTGAAGTTTGTTATACGGCAAATCACTCAGTAGGCGAACATAAAGTTCTCCAGTTTCCTCGGTCAGTTGGAAATTGGGATAGGCAGCTGACAAGACACTTAAAATTTTCAATACTTCCTCCCTGGTCATGGGTAATCGCCTACTTTGGCGGCCAATCTTTCAATTGCCGCAAAACCTTTGGGTTTTTGTCTAGTTGGCTCCTGCGCTCCGGTTTGTTTCCATCGCTGAGACTGAAGCACCAGGGTTTCCCACTTCTCCCTGAGCTTCCTGGGACTAAGTATGTTTGCTCGCCAAAAACTATCAGACTGAGAAAAATCAATCATGTCTCGTATGTCAGTAGGTGCCCTGGCATCCAGCCGGATCATCCGGTCAATCTCAAGAGACCATTTCTCAATGCTTTTAGGGTCAGGTTCCGGCACTCTTGCACTTGGTAAATTTGCTAGGATTTTTCCTCTGAGATAAAAAGCTAATTTATACTGCACCGAACTCTCGTCGAATTTGATGTCAGGCTGTTCTTGCTGTTGTTTTTCCTCGTCCAACCCTGTCGGCTGAGGCTCAGGCGACATCGGCGCATTTTGCGACGATGATTCTATATCACCAGAAGGTGAAGGAGAAGGCGAAGGAGAAGGTGAAGGTACATTTATTGTAGCTGATTGCTGTTTAGCTACATTTTTTGTAGCTAAATCATCAGCAGTATTATTTTTAGCTACCCAAGGAGCGTTCTTTGGCTCAGGAATCTTTGAATTTTGCTTCTCTAGCTTGTCTTTTCGTATGTATGTTTGATATTTCAGCCATGTTTCAGGATTAACTGCTAAATAAGGT
>JAAYOX010000424.1 GCA_012520135.1 Clostridia bacterium | reverse complement strand
TGGCCCGGATCGATGAAGACGGATTTATCTGGATTACGGACCGGGCCGACGATATGATTATTTCCGGGGCAGAAAACGTCTATCCCCGGGAAGTGGAAGATGTTCTCTATGAGCATCCCCAAGTGGTACAAGTGGCAGTAACCGGTATTCCCGATGAAAAGTGGGGTAAAATCGTGGTGGCTTTCGTAGTACCCAAAGCTGAAGGGCTGACCGCAGAGGAGTTGGATCGTTTCTTATTGGAAGGCAATAAATTGGCTCCTTTCAAACGTCCCCGTAAATATGTGTTTGCCAAGGAACTACCCAAGACAGCAAGTGGTAAAATACAGAAATTCAGATTACAGGAACTGCTGAAGGACTAATGAAGGGGGACATTACGATGCAATATCAACTGACTGAAGAACAGTTAATGATTCGGGATAATGTGCGGAAGCTGGCCCAGGAGGTGGTAGCTCCCCGGGCAGGAGAAATCGATGCCACCGGAGAGTACCCGTGGGATATCTATCGACTTTTTGCCGAACAGGATTTGCTGGGGTTAAGTATTCCCGAGGAATACGGAGGCAGCGGTGCTGATTTACTCAGCTATTGTTTATGTGTGGAGGAAGTGGCTAAAGTCTGTGCTACTTCTTCCCTGATTATCGCCGGACAGGAATTGGGCATGTTCCCACTGCTCCTGGCCGGCAATGAGGAACAAAAAAAGGAATGGCTGCCCAAGATCGCCAAGGGAGAGGTGATGATCGCCTTTGGCTTGACGGAACAGGGAGCAGGTTCCGATGTGAGTTCCCTGCAAACGAGAGCGGTGCGTAAAGGTGACGGTTATGTCTTGAATGGCAGTAAATGCTTCATCACCAACGGTGGTTTGGCCGATGTTTATACGGTTTTCGCTACCACTGCACCGGAAAAAGGGGCCAAAGGAATTAGTGTCTTCCTGGTGGAAAAGGATACTCCCGGCTTTTCCACGGGCAAAAAAGAGGAAAAAATGGGGATCAGGGGCTCTCAAACCACGGAATTGGTTTTTGAGGACGTATATGTACCGGCTGCCAACCTGATTGGAGAAGAAGGCCAGGGGTTTGCAGTGGCCATGACCACGCTGGATAAGACCAGACCGGGGATTGGCGCCCAGGCATTGGGGATTGCCCAGGGTGCTTTTGATGTTGCTCTCCGGTACGCCCAGGAAAGAGAGCAATTTGGCAAGCCAATTGCCAGTTTTCAGGGCATCCAGTTCATGCTGGCGGATATGGCGGCTGCCATTGAAGCGGCTCGCCAGCTGGTTTACAAAACAGCCTGTGCCATGGATCAGGCTGCCCGGGGAGAGATTTCCCAAAAAGAAGCCAGCCGCTTTTCGGCTATGGCCAAGATGGTGGCTTCCGATACGGCCATGCGGGTTACCACTGATGCAGTGCAGATTTTGGGAGGTTACGGTTATACCCGGGAATTCCCTGTGGAGCGGATGATGCGTGATGCCAAGATCACCCAGATCTATGAAGGAACCAACCAAATCCAGAGAGTGGTTATTGCTAAAAGCTTGTTGAGTTAAACCAAGCTGCTCCCTTTTGCAGAATGGGTCTAATCATTGACAGGTAGCGAAACGAACATTACCAGCCTTAGCCATTTGTTAGCAAAAGAAAAGTTCCTCAAGGCTTGCAGTAATGTCCCTGCAGTTCTAGAATAGGGGTGGAGTATCGTCTGCACAGAAATAGCAGCAGGGAGGCAGTAATGAATTAGAATGGAACAATTAACCGGGAATATTATCGCCATGTTTGCCATTGTGGTTCTGAGTTATCTCACCAAGAGATGGCGGTTGATGCCACATCATACTAATGCAGTTCTTTCTTCTTTACTATATAACGTAACGGCACCATGCCTGATCTTTATTTCGTTGGTCAGCAGTTCGGGCACCTCCCTTTTGAAGGAAGGCCTGATCGTGATTGGGGTTGCTTTGGGCTATTTGACGATAGCCTGTTTAGTGGCTTTGTGGTTTTTGCGGAAAGTGCCAAGTTCTGATACAACAGCCGGTGTTGTTGCATTTACCTCTATCTTTTCCAACACGGGGTTTATGGGTATACCTCTGGTCTATTTGCTGTTTGGCGCCTCCGGGGTAGCCATCGGTGCTTTGTACGATCAGGCCCACAACCTGTTCATGTTTACCCTTGGTACGATTATGCTGGGTCAAAAGGAAGGCGGTTTCCTCATCACCGCAGCACGCCGTCTAAAAGAACCGCCGGTGATTGCTCTGGGGGCAGGGTTGCTGATCTTAGTTACGGGAATAAAAATTCCGGCGCCGATCCTGGAGCCGGTTAAAATGATAGGGGAAACCACCTCTGCCTTGGCCATGTTTGCCATAGGGCAGTTTATCGATTTAAACTGCTTCCGCGATACAGCCCGTCTAAAAAAGCTGCCGGTGGTAGCTGCCCTCCGGCTGGTTTTGATTCCTTTAATTGTATTGGGATTGACCTCTTTGTTACCTTTTCCCCCTTTAGTAAGAGGCGTATTAGGTATTATGGTGGCTGCCCCGTCGGCGGTTATGAGTGCAGTATTAGCGAAACAGTATGAACAGGACTATGAGTTTGCGGTAATGGCTGTGGTGGGAACCACCGCTGTGAGTATTATATCTTTGCCTCTAGTGATGGGATTGCTTTAATACTTAATCTGCAAAATGCTAATCGGTGTTTCTATTCCAATCCGTAATCACTGCGAAGCTCCCGGGATAATTGTTTCAGCCAGGCAAAAGAACGCTCCACTGAATCATCGCCGTCCAGGTTGATCAGGCAACAGCGGGCAGGGGCCAACCAGGATTGGCGTAGAAGCTGTAACCGGTCAATCTTTTTTGTTTCCAAATAATCGAACATTTCTTCCAACTTTTTTCTCAAAACCGCGGTGCTCAGTTCTTCAAGCTCTTCCGTAAGGGTAGGTGTAATGCCCCAACTAATGATGCCTCCCCGGTCTAAAAACCGGCGAAACTCATCGGCATAGCGGGTAATCACATGGCCCCATTGGAGGAAATCGGCGGAGATAATATCCAGGTCCAAATTAAACAGGAAAGACCAGTCCGGGTTGCCGCAAAGATGTACTCCTTTGGGAGCAGGTATGTTTTTCAGATACTCTTGGTAATCTGCCGCCGCCCGTTCGGCAGGGTAGCCGGTGTAAGCGGAAAAAACCATTTCCAAACCGGGTTCGTCTACCCAGACAAAAGCGTTTGGGTGGATCCGGTGAAGTTCCTCAACCTGCACACTGACTTTTTTCGCCATGAAGTCGAATAAAAACTGGCGGATTTCATCGTGATAAATCAAAGGGGTAAAAGTGGCATCGATGATCTTAAGGCCGAAGCTCACCGGTCCGATGAGTTGGCCGCGAATGGCGGAGTAAGAAGACAAGTCTTGGTTTAAAAAAGCATGGTAAACTAAAGACTGCTCCGGGGTCAGGCGGAAGTAATCAGGGTTCTCAAAATTACCGATATAGTTTTCCAGTTCCAGGTAGAATGCCTCAATGTCTATAGCTACCGTTCTGGCCTCAGAATCAATCCGGATGCCGGGAAATCCGTGGGCGGCCTGAACGTACATATCTTCTCCATAGCTGACCCGGGGTAATTGGGGCCAGAAAGGGATATCCACTGATAAAGCCAAATCCAAAGCCTTTTGATAGTCCCGGTGGGGCAGAATGCCCATGGCAGTTGTTTGGCAATTGCCTGTTAAGGTCATGGTCAATACACCTCCCTAATTCTTAGGGAAATTATACCTGGTTTTTATCCTTTTGGCAGTGATATGTGTCACATTAGCTTTTTTTGTGATCCAGGGCACAGCCGGTCCCGGGTTTTCTGCTTATAATTAACAGCAGCAAGGGTTAAGCAAGGAGGACTGAGCTGTGCAGAACTTTAACAATTGGCTTAGCCGTCTTGACCGGCGGCAGTTGAGAATCATGAGAAACGGAATCCAGATCACCCTGGGATTAATCCTGTTAGTAGCCGGATACCGTTTCTATTTGTTTGTCCGGCATTTCGATACCCTGGGAATGACCCCTTTTCAGCCAAGGCCTCCCATTGTGGAAGCTTTTCTGCCTATTGGTGCTTTGGTGTCTTTTAAATTATGGCTGACCACCGGCATTTATGATCCCATCCATCCGGCGGCTTTATCGATTTTCATTACAGTGCTGTTGACGGCGTTTTTATTCCGAAAGGGTTTTTGCAGTTGGATCTGCCCTATTGGCACAATTTCCGAAGGGATACATAGGTTAGGGGCATTGATTGTACCCCAGTGGCGCCTGCCCCGGTTTTTAGCTTATCCCCTGCTCAGCCTGAAGTATTTGGTACTGTTGGTTTTCGTGAAACTAATCCTAATCGATATGCCTGTCATGGCTTTGGTAGGTTTTATGGGCAGCTCCTATAATAAAATTTCCGATGCTAAAATGCTGGATTTCTTTTTGGATTTAAGCCCTTTATCCGTAAAAGTACTGGTGATTTTATTTGTCCTGTCCTTATTTATCAAAAACTTCTGGTGCCGGTTTCTTTGTCCCTATGGTGCCCTGCTGAGTATTGTCAGCTTGATCAGTCCGGTAAAAATCCGCCGGAACACGGACTTGTGCATCGATTGCGGTAAATGCGACAAAGCTTGTTCCTATGACATTAAATTGTCGGACAAACCGGCAGTCGTTTCCCCGGAGTGTACCGGTTGTCTCGATTGTGTAGCTGCCTGTCCCCGGGAGGGAAGCTTGGAAGTTTTGCTGGCGAGCCGCAAAAAGCTAAATCCTTGGATGTTCGGGGGAATGGTAGTAGGTTTTTTCCTGGTGGCCATCGGAGTAGCGAAGCTTACCGGCCATTGGGAAACGGTATTAACCTTAGAGGACTATGCCCGCCTGCTGCCTTTACGGCGTATGACCGGTCATCCGTAAATAGTGTAGTTTTTGCATTTATCACCTGCTTTTGGGAATAATGATCCCGTATTTTATCTACGGGAGGCGCCACAGTGCAGGGAAATGCAATTATTTTTGCAGTTGTTTTTGTGGTTACGATTATGCTCTTTGGGGGACTGGTCTTTCATTCTCTCCAAGCCATGGACCCTATGGAAGTCCCGGAAGCGGTTTCTTTGGGGAAAAAAGTATGGCAGGAAAAGGCCTGTGTGGAATGCCATACGATACTGGGGCACGGCGGTTATTTCGGCCCCGACTTGACCGATGTTTGGAAACGGAAGGGTGCCGACCGGCTGGAGGACTTTTTCCGGGAGCCGCCCCTTTTGCCCGGGGCGGAAAAAAAGAGACATTTGAGTTTGACCGGGGAGGAAGCCCAAGTAATTATCCCTTACCTGGCTTTCCTGGCAAGCATCAAAAGGACTGACCAATGGCCTCCTAAACCACTTTTCTCCATACCGGAAGGTAGGTGAAAAGTGAAGTGGGACGTATCTGGCAATGGATGTTCAGTCGATTGATGAAAAAAAGGCGGGATAAAGAAATACCGGAAAAGATACCTAGCTACCCTACCGAAAAAGCGGGGTATCCTTTTTGTTTGTTTGCAATTCTCCTGTTCGGATTGCAGGGATTCATTGCTACCGCCGGATCTTTGGATGTGGTGTTTCCTGATTTACCCAGCCCTATTTCTTTTAATAACGGTAGAGCTATTCACCTCAATCTGAGCATTCTATGGCCTCTTTTAGGGGTGATGGGAGGTATCTATTACTTTTTTCCCCGGGAAGCAGGGAAGAATCTCTATAGCTACCGGGCAGCCTGGTGGCATTTCGGTCTGACGGCAATCATAGTTTTGGGGATCTTGGTTACCCTGGCTTTCGGCTTTAATGACGGACGGGAGTATTTAGAAGCTTGGCGTCCCTTAAGGGTCGGGTTAACAGTTAGCCTAGCCTTGTTTTTTTATATTTTGTTGCGGACTTACCTGCAGCCGGGAGTGCCCAAATTACGCCCTACCTTGATCAGTATACTTGTCGGGATCGGCACTCTGATCCTTCTTTACCTGCCTAACCTGTTTTTTTACGGACATCAAACGGTGGACGAACTGGTCAGTTTTTGGGTCATTCACCTGTGGGAAGAGATGAGCCTTGAACTGGTGGGGACCGGGGTCGTGGTGGCTTTACTGCTTTCCATTACTAAACTGCAAAGAGGAGTCTTGGAAGGAATTTTGTACCTGGAACTATCCCTGTCGGCCCTTACCGGCTTTTTAAGTACCGGGCACCACTATTACTGGATTGGAGTACCCGGTTACTGGCTGCTGTTGGGCTTGGCTTTTAGTGCGGCGCAACTGTTGCCTATCTTCTTACTGGCCTGGTCTGCCGTTAAAGCTTTTTTCACTTACGGGTTAAAAGATTTGAGAGGAAACGGCCGGATTGCGGTTGCCTTTTTGGGTGCCAGTGTTTTTTATCATCTGACCGGAGCCGGTCTCATGGGTTTAG
>JAAYOX010000423.1 GCA_012520135.1 Clostridia bacterium | reverse complement strand
ATTACCAGTTCGTCAAATTTACCGCTGGCTTTCACTTCTTCCAAGCCTGCATTTAGTTTTTCCAGCAGTGCTGAATTTCCTTTGGCCACGGCATAAGCGTATTCTTCACCTTCAAAAGGCTCTCCCGTCAACTTAACTTTGCCCGGGTTCCGGCTCATGTATACTTCCGTAACCGGCAAGTCATTTATCACTGCATCCACAGTGCCGTTCATCAGTTCCAGGAAGACTATGTCAACGGTATTATAGGTTTTTACTTCTTTAATGATGCCTTGTTCTTTCAGTTCATCCGCCTTCGATGCTCCGGTAGTGCCAATCTGAACGGCCACCGTCTTGCCCTGGAGATCATCTACGGATTTAATCTCATCATTGTCAGCAGCTACGGCAATCTGCAGGTAAGCCTCCCAATAAGTAGGACCGAAATCAACAGCTTCCGCCCGTTCCGGTTTTACAGTCATTCCGGCAATCACGATGTCGATATTTCCGGATTGAAGGGCCGGAATTAAACCGTCAAAACCTAAAGACTGAACTTCCACCTGGATACCGGCAGCTTCACCGATAGCCTTAATCAAGTCTACGTCAAAACCGATAATCTCCCCGGTGTCCTCATCGATATACTCAAAAGGCGGGAAAGTAGGTTCAGTTCCTACAATATAAACTTTATCTTCAGAATCACCGGTGTCACTGGGAGCAGGTGTACTTCCGCCGCCGACGCAGCCTACCAATGCCACAACCAGCCCTAAGACTAACAGCATCAACCAAATTCTATTTCTCCTACCCAACATGTTAACCTCCTCTGATTTGCACTTTTTTTCACCCCAATAATTATACAATTAGTCGCATAAATTATCAACACATTATTGACTCAATGCCTTCTTTTGACAGTCATTTGCTCCATTTTATGGCAATTAATGATGTCGAAAACAGTTTTCCGGACTTTTCCCCGTGGGTAAAAAACCTGTGGATAATGTGGATAAACCTGTTTATAACTAGTAAAGATGGGCTTTTTCCTGTGGACATCTCTGTGGAGAGCTGCGATAATTGTCATTTATGGAAAAAATAGACAATAATGTGTCGAAATATTGAGACTAATTAATGCCTGCAGCCCAGGTAATCACCGAGACCTCCTCCGCCCCGGCAGCCAGTAAAGCTGCCGCACTGTGACTAACTGTACTGCCGGTAGTAAAAATATCATCTACCAGCAACAGGGACTTCCCCTTCACCAACTGGGGCTTGTCCACGGTAAAGGCACCCCTTAAATTGGCTAAACGCTGTTCCCGGGTCAACCCAATCTGATCTTTAGTCTCTCGCTCCTTGATTAAAACCTTTTCCTCCAGGGGAAGCCCCAACCGGTTGCCTATTTCTTTGCCCAGCAGACTGCTCTGGTTAAATCCCCTGGACCTTAACTTCCTCCGGTGTAAAGGCACCGGCACCACCAGTTCCACTCCCGTGTACATAGGTTCTGCCAGTACTGTCTCCGCCATCAGCTGCCCCAACGGTTCCGCCAGCAAGAGTGCCCCTTGAAACTTTAACTTTTGCACAGCCTGCCTAAAAGGACCGTCATAGGGAGCCGCCGCCCTGGCCAGCCGGAAAGGAGGTGTGGTAGCAAGGCAATCCCGGCATAAGTCTCCCGTTCCCGACCTGGGCCGTCCACACCTGAGGCAGTGAGGCTCCTCCCGCCACATCTCCAGTAAATAGCTACATGCTGGACACAATAACTCCTGAACAGGCTTTTCATGCCTGCACAGGGGACAAGAGGAGCTGGGGGGATAGAGTAGGGTTACTATACCGTCTATTAAATTTCCACATCCTTGCCGGAATTTAGTCCATAAAGATCCATCCATAGTAATACTTAAATTAGCCGCCGGCCATCTATTTCCTGCTTTTAGGAAGCCAAGGACCGGAATTGCCGCAAGTTTTGTTCCAATTCACCCCAGGGGATGGGACATTCCCCCTCAAGTTTGATGACCGGAGTATCGTGGTGATCCCTATGCCGGAAATCGCCGTTCCCTTCTATTATTTGAAAAGAACCATCTTTATGTAAACGTTCAAGTATTTTATAAGTGTCACCGGTTGAAGCTGTAACTGCCAACGCCAGGTTAACAGGTACTCCCAGCCACCTCCGCCGGAACTGGAGCCACCGCACCAGCATCTCCACCTGTTCCTCATAATCCTCCAGGACCAACACTAGCTGCTTTTCCGGACCCGGCTTTGGGCTGCTGCCTGCCCCGGCCTTGCGGTTCATAGCATACCATAACATACCAAAGATGATACTCAGGCCGCCCACAGGAACCCAAACCAGTAGCTTTGCCATAAAAAAGCCCCCTCCTGCACCAAGTAGTGTCATCATATGCAGAAGAGGAGCTACCGGTCACTTGCTTTTACCCCGGGGAAGCTCAGGCATTTCCGGCGTATCGGTAGGATCCATCTGATCACTCCCCAACTGATCCCGGACTTTATCCACATGCAATACCCCGTCGGAAGACAGGCCGGCGAAAGCCACCTCATTTAAATCCTTAATACCTGCCTTGCGTAACTCTTCCAACAACCAGGCATCATCTTTGTTATTCTGTTTCAAATTTTGATAGATAATTTCCCCGTCCATGATTATTTCCGACATGACTCCTTCGTAAGGAGTGGGAATATTTAAATCCATGGGTATAACCGGACGAAACTGGCTTTTGGGCAAAACGCTCAGTTCGCCGTTGATCTCCAAAATAGCATACTCTACTTTAGCAATATCAAAATACCCCTTATTCCGGAGCTGCATCAGTAATTCGTCCAAGGTATAGTTATTGATTTTCATATTGTTTTCCAGCAATTTACCTTTATGAATCACCACGGTAGGCTCCCCTACCATGAGTTTCCGGGCGGGCCGGCTTAACAGCATAAAATGATTCATTGAATAGGTTAGCAAGAAAAAAACAGTTAAACCGAGAAAGTGATAAAAAGTTTCACCGGGGCCGGTTTGTACCGCCATATTAGCGGCGATACTACCAAAAGTAATTCCTGTGATATATTCAAAAACTGACAGTTGAGCCACTTGCTGTTTACCTAAAATACGGGCGTACAAGAAGATACCTGAAAAGGCCAGCAGGGTTTGGATTAGAACTTCTAAGATCCCCATAACTTAGCCTAAATCCTTTGCCTGTTCTGCAGGTAATTTAAGAAAAGAAATGCAAAAACGATAAAACCCAATACAGCAAGTGCTTCAATCAAAACCGATCGCATACCACACCATCCCCATGCTTAGTTGGTGTTAGTATGTACTAAACCGGTGATCAGTAATCAGGCTGCAGCGTTGGTTTAACTGCTTTTTCAACGGTTTATTGTTTTAGCTGCTGAAAAAGTTTCATTAGGGCCCATTGGGTGGAACTCCATTTGATATCCTGGCGGCTTCCTACCCACTGCTCACGCCATACCTCTACCTTCCCTTTGAAATCCATACCCAGGTAGACCAATCCCACGGGCTTTTCCTCCGTACCGCCACCGGGGCCGGCAATACCGGTAATACCGATGCCAATGGAGGTACCTGCTTTCTGCCTGATGCCCTTGGCCATGGCCTCCGCCACTTCCCGGCTGACGGCTCCGTGCCTGGCTAAAAGTTCTCCCGGCACACCCAATAGTTCCTCTTTCCAACGATTATGGTAGACTACCGTTCCCAATTGAAAATACTCAGAACTGCCGGGGATATTAGTCAGCCTATGGGCCAACAACCCCCCTGTACAAGATTCCGCCACTCCAATGGTCAATCCTTGCTGCCGCAGAAGCTTCCCTACTATTTCCTCAAGCAGTTCATCATCAATGCCAAAAACATAGGGCTCCAATCGCTGTCGCATTTCCTTTTCCACCGGTTCTATTAATGCCAAAGCAGCTTGGCTTCCTTTAGCTTTGGCAGTAATCCGGAAATGAACTTCTCCTCTTTTTACCGTAGGTGCAACGGTAGGATTGGTTGAATGAAGCAAATCTTTAACCTTGGCCTCCGCTGCCGGCTCACCGATGCCTGCTACTTTTAACACCCTGGATAAAGTAACCATGCCCCCTGCCTGCTCCTGTAACAAAGGCAGCAGTTCATTGCCAAACATGGGTTTTAACTCCCTGGGAGGGCCGGGCAGCAGCACATAGACGGTT
>JAAYOX010000051.1 GCA_012520135.1 Clostridia bacterium | reverse complement strand
CCGTTCCCATTCCGAACACGGAAGTTAAGCTCTCCAGCGCCGATGGTACTTGGGGGTAGCCCCTGGGAGAGTAGGTCACTGCCAGAAATTTAATTTTTTTAAGCCAAGGTATTTGCCTTGGCTTTTTATTTACCTTCGCTTTTAGACGTTAGAACTGCCGTGGAATCAGTCGAAAGAAAACCGGAATGGATTCCAAAAAATGACAAATATTTAAAAAGGCTTGTACTATAATGGCTTAAGATGAACTTAGGAAAAGCGGTGGTACTAGCCTATGCAGGGACCTTTTGAGATTTATCCCTACCGTTCTGAACAACCCTCTTCCGGTAGCCAAACAATTGAGCGACAACAACTATTCCGACGTTTATTATGGTTTGCCAAACAATGGTCTCGGCCCAAGGCCCTTGTTCTTTTTGTTGTTGCTTTTTTGTTAGGCAGGGCGATAATTGCTCAGCAGATGAATCCTTTTGGATTGGCTTTGATGGCGGTTGTAATTTCAAAGTATCGTTCCTTGTTGATGCCTGTCCTTATTATCCTTCTTGCAGGGGAAGCAACCGTGGGTTTGACCGGTACTTTTTGGATGAACCTTTTTACTTATATCTCCTTAATAATTGCCTTACCTATAATAATGAACAGAATGGAGGGTTCCCTTCAGTTAGGTCTGGTATCGGCGGTATGGGCTTTTGGAGTAAAAGCCGGTTTTATAACCATAGTTCATTATCCTGTTGCTTATGATTATTTACTGCTTGCCATTGAAGCAGTAGTAGCCGGGGCTCTGGTCCCTCCTATAGTTTTGTGTTTAAGAGCATTAAGGCAATCCAGAAAAGATTTTGGCCGTTTGCAGGAAGAAGCAGGCAGCATTTTAATCATAGTTCTGGCTCTGCTCCTTGGCCTGAATTTCACCGTGAAGGAATATAATGTAGGGGTTATTGTCAGCAAATATTTGGTCATGTTGGCCTCACTGGGAGGTGCCGGATGGGGTGCCGCTTTTGGCGGTGCCTGTGGGTTAGTACCTGGGTTGACCCATTTGAACGGTTTAATTTTAGCAGGTCTGTATTCTATTTCAGGGATGCTGGGCGGGTTCCTGCGAAACTGGGGTAAACCGGGGCTTTTACTTGGTTTTTTTTGCGGTAATCTGATTTACGGATTTTATTTCAGTGATGAAGCGGTATTAAGGGACTTTCTGGCTACCAGTGGTATGGCGGGGATTTTGCTCTTATTAACTCCAAAAGCAATTACCAATAGTATCGCGGAACGCCGGCTAAAACCCACAAACAGTACGGACGGTTTATCATGCTACATTAATTACAGAATTAATAGCTTAATAAATTTGTTTAATGAATTAGCTTCTGGCTATGCTCAAGCAAGTGTAGGCCAAGACCTGGAGAAAACCTGGGAAAAGTGGCTTGGGGGGATAGTCAACAGTGTATGTACCGACTGTTCCTATGTTCGTATTTGTTGGGATGAAAAAGGACGCGAAAGATCTTACGGTCATTTGCGTAGATGGTTAAGCTCCTTGGAAATTGAGGGACAAGAGGATCCCATGGCTGCTGTTCCTATCGAGTTACAAAAACGGTGCCCCAGAACAGAGGAACTGGGTGCTTCACTAGCCTATATCAATGGTATAGAGAAAGCTAACCAAAAGTGGCAAACCCGTCTTAATAAGGAAAGGAAAGCTGTTGCGGCTCAATTAAGCTGTGGAGCCAAGGCTTTAGGTGCGGCAAAGGAAGAGTGGCAAAGCAATGGTGTCAGGAGAGACCGGGAACTGGAAGAGACTGTCCAAATAGAATTGGAGGACCTGGGTTTAATTCCGGGCAGATTGGAAGTGTGGAAGGATACTGCTTTAGGAGTGGAAGCTTATTTGGAATTTGCACCATGTCAAGAAGGGAAATCAGTTTGCGCTGAGCAAGTATCTTCTGCTGTTAGTAACGGACTAAAACAGCCGGTACTGGTGAAAGGACATCATTGTCCCCAGGGAAACAGTCAGGAAAACTGTTACTTCAGGTTTCTCACTATGACAAAAGACAGCCCGGAAATTGGCATTGCCCAATGCCCCAAAGAAGGGTATCCTGTTTGTGGCGATTCTGTTGCAGTCACGGCACTATCTAAAGATCGTTGGCTATTTATTTTAAGTGACGGTATGGGCAGCGGAGAGCCGGCCTTTCGGGAAAGTAGCGGTGTTATCAAGTTGTTGGAACAGTTTTTATTGCTGGATTTTACTCTGCTGGAAGCAGTGGAACTGGTCAACGGGCTTTTGTTATTAAACAGTGAAGAACGATTTGCAACGGTGGACTTGGCAGTATTGGATCTTACGGAAAAAACACTGAATTTTGCTAAAATTGGTGCCGTTCCCAGCTTGCTTATTAATCAAGGTAACTGCCGGGTGTTGGAATCAAACAACTTGCCTGTAGGTATTATAGAGGATATTACTGTTGAGACGGTTTCTCTCCAGTTGGAATCAGGAACGGTGTTGATCATGGTCACTGATGGGATATGGCAAGGACCTGCCGGTGCACAGCAGGAGGGTTGGTTACCGGAGTTCGTCCAGGGTCTGTGGCATTTAAGTCCTAAAGATTTAGCCCAGCGAATTGTGGAACATAGCATGATTATGCATGGGGGTAAAGCTCAGGACGATTTGAGCGTATTAGTAGTGCGGGTAGAATAATGATGGGCTCCTGGGAGCCCATCATTATTTTGTATATTTTTGTCCGGTAATTCCAACGCTAGGTAATAACGAATAATTTTGAGTTAGTTTTCATGGCAGGAATAAAGGCGCTGTGTAGAGAAATGATTCAAATAATTTAATGGGATGATTTTTAGATTTGAGAGGTTCTTGGCTTGTTAGAAAAAGTACAGAGAACAATTGAAAAGTATAACATGTTTCAAGCAGGCGACAAAGTAGTAGTGGCTGTATCAGGAGGTCCCGATTCTTTAGCTCTTTTATATATCTTGGCCGAGCTTAAAGGTAATTGGAGCTTGGAATTGTATGTAGCTCATTATAACCATTTGCTTCGCCAGGAGGCTGCTGACGAAGCTAATTTTGTGCGTGGTTGTGCGGAAGAATTAGGACTACCTGTATATGTAGGCGAAGGTGATGTAGCCCAATATGCCAAAGAGCAAAAACTGTCAACTCAAGTGGCGGCTCGAGAATTAAGGTATGCTTTTTTAGAGGATATAGTAGAACAAACCGGCAGTCAAAAATTAGCTTTAGCCCATCAGTTGGAGGATCAGGCTGAAACCATTGTGATGCATTTTTTACGGGGGCCCAGTCCCAAAGGCCTGGCAGGAATACCCCCTGTAAGAGAGAAGATCGTCAGACCATTGATTGAGAGCTCTCGTAAGGAAATTGAGGAGTATCTAAACCTGAAAAAATTGGTGCCGGTTATCGATACTTCAAATTATGAAACAGTATACTTAAGAAATCGGATCAGACTGGAATTAATGCCTATCCTAAAGGAGTATAATCCTAACCTGGATACCAGATTGTTAAAAGGGGCCGATCTTTTCCGGGACGAAGATGACTATTTGGAAGAGGAAACCGCCCGTCAGTGGGCGAAATTATGTTCATGGGAGCAGGGCCGGCTTTTAATTAATTATAACGGCTACAGGCAGTTACCGCCGGCTTTAAAAAGGCGGCTGCTGCGCCGGTGCTTCCTGGAACTGGCGGAAAGAAAACAAGAATTGAGCTTTGAACAAGTAGACCGCATCTATAGCTGGTTGGAGACTCCGGTCCGCGGAAAAAAGCTGGAATGGCCTTTAGGTATTTGGTTAATGTTTATAGGCAAAAATATTATCGTTTCGAGAAAGGTGCTGCGTGGCCAAGAGACGGACTACTCCTATGTGTTGACCCAACCGGGTATTAAGAGTCTGCCGGAGGGTAGACTGAAAGTGGAGCTACTGTCCAAAGAGTGTATTACGGAAAGTTCTCTGAAAACCGACAACCAATGGCAAGTGCTGGTAGACGGGGACCAGGTGAAATTCCCCCTGACTATTCGCAACAGACGTCCGGGGGATCGTTTTTATCCTTTGGGATTAGGAGGCAGTAAGAAGCTAAAGGATTTTTTCATCGACTTAAAGGTTCCCCGGCACCTTCGCAACCGAATCGCAGTTGTTGTTTCTGCTGACGGTAAGATTATCTGGGTGGTAGGTTTCAGGTTGGATGAACGTTTTAAAGTAACTGAAGCCACCAAAAAAGTCATTTGCCTTTCCTACATAAAAGGGATTATTGGAGATGAAATGGTTTGAAATCGAACTACGGTTGTGTTACAATGCGTAAATATGGAGAGATTGCAAAAATAGGTTGAGAGGAGGAAAAAGGTTGAATCGGGTATTTAAGAACATGGCAGTTTATTTATTGCTGGTACTGATGGTTGTATCCGTACTGCGCATGACTACTCCCCCTCCCGAAGAAAAAACTAACCTTGATTATAGTGCTTTTTATGAATATGTAGAGCAGGGTAAAGTTAAAACGGCAGAATTCACCCCGAAGGATGGTATTTATCAGGTAGAGGGTGAATTGGATAATGGGGATCAATATACTGCTACAGTTACCATGGATTCAGGGGTGATCGAATTAGCCAGGGAAAATGGTGTTAAGGTAACACCTCGACCTGAGCAAGGGCCACCCTGGTGGACCGGAATATTAGGTACATTACTGCCCATACTGCTGTTAATTGGTCTTATCTTCTTTATGATGCAGCAGACCCAAGGCGGGGGCAGTAAAGTAATGCAGTTCGGCAAGAGCAGGGCCAAACTTCATACGGATGAAAGCAAGAAAGTTACCTTTGAAGATGTGGCCGGTGCCGATGAAGTGAAGGAAGAATTGGAAGAGGTAGTTGAATTTCTAAAGAATCCTCGCAAATTTAATGAGCTAGGAGCAAAAATCCCTAAAGGGGTTCTTCTTTACGGCCCTCCCGGTACAGGTAAAACCTTGTTAGCCAGAGCTGTTGCCGGGGAAGCAGGGGTACCGTTTTTTAGTATTAGCGGTTCTGATTTTGTGGAAATGTTTGTTGGTGTGGGTGCCTCCCGGGTAAGAGACCTATTCGATCAGGCCAAAAAGAACTCCCCTTGTATTGTCTTTATCGATGAAATTGATGCGGTGGGACGGCAAAGGGGAGCCGGTTTGGGCGGAGGACATGATGAAAGGGAGCAAACGTTAAACCAACTACTGGTAGAAATGGACGGATTCAATGCCAATGAGGGCATCATCATTGTTGCGGCTACCAACAGGCCGGATATTTTGGACCCAGCTTTACTCCGACCCGGTAGATTCGACCGTCAGATTACCGTTGATGTACCTGACGTAAAAGGAAGGAAAGATATTCTTAAAGTCCATGTGAGGGGCAAGCCATTAGCCGAAAATGTGGACTTGGGCGTTTTAGCCAGACGTACTCCCGGTTTTACGGGTGCCGACCTGGCCAATTTGGTGAATGAGGGAGCTCTTCTTTCCGCCCGTCGCGGCAAGAAGAAGATAGGCATGTCCGAATTGGAAGACTCTGTAGAAAGAGTCATTGCCGGACCGGAGAAAAAATCCCGGGTAATTAGTGAGCAGGAGAAACGCTTGGTAGCCTATCATGAGGCAGGCCATGCTATCGTAGGCCATTACCTGCCCACCACCGACCCGGTGCATAAAGTTTCAATAATCCCCAGGGGCCGTGCAGGGGGTTACACTCTGATCCTGCCTAAAGAAGACCGGCGCTTCATGACTAAATCCCAGATCCTGGATCAAGTTGTCATGTTACTGGGAGGGCGTGTAGCAGAGGCTTTGGTCTTGAAGGATATCAGTACCGGGGCTCAAAATGACCTGGAAAGAGCCACGGAACTGGTTAGAAAAATTATCACGGAATTTGGTATGTCAGAAGAATTGGGGCCTTTAACTTTTGGAAGAAAACAAGAGCAAGTTTTCTTGGGTAGGGATATCGCTAGGGATCGTAACTACAGTGAAGCAGTGGCTTTTTCCATTGATAAAGAGGCCCGGCGGATCATGGATGAGTGCTATACCAAAGCGAAAGACATTTTGACTAAGTACATGGATAAACTTCATTTGGTAGCAAATACTCTGATGGAAAGGGAAACCTTGGAAGCAGAGGAATTTCGTGCTCTAATTGAAGGAAGATCTCTAGAACCCATTGCCGAAAACAAGGGCAGTGTAGAGGGTGAATCTGAACCGGATCCCATTAAAACAGAGAAAAGAGAAAATCCTAATATTGGGGGACCGGAACCTGTTTTGAGGTTTAACCATAATAAAAACGAGTAGCAGAGGGGTAGGAAAAGATGGAAAGAACTTTTGTCATGATCAAGCCTGACGGGGTACAAAGAAATTTGGTGGGGGAAATTATTGCCCGCATCGAGAAAAAAGGATACAAACTGGTAGCATTGAAGTTAATGCAGTTAACTGAAGAACACGCTAAAGTTCATTATCAGGAACACGTGGAAAAACCCTTCTTCCCCGGCCTGGTAGAATATATTACCTCCGGGCCTGTTGTAGCTATGGTTTGGGAAGGCAAGAATGCGGTCAAAGGGATTCGGCAACTGATGGGTGCTACTAATCCCCAGGAAGCTCTTCCCGGTACCATTAGAGGAGATTATGGTCTTGATATAGGTCGTAATGTAATCCATGGTGCAGATGCTCCGGAAAGCGCCCAGCGGGAAATGAGTATTTACTTCAAACCTGAAGAAATATTGGATTATGACAAGGTCATTGAGAATTGGCAATATGAATAAAACAAGCAGTAAAAGGCCCCGTTTTTAGGGGCTTATTGCTTTTTATTCCCATGCATCGACTGCCGGAAAGGTGTAATAATATAGTATAATTTAATATCTTTGCTGGTTATTAAGAAGGATTTTCCCAATTGGTCTAGAAAATAGAAGTGTTCAAGGATTTTGAGATGCTTTTGCTATTATGTAAGCAAAAAGAAGCAAACTATATTTTTAAAGGAGTGGTTTTGAGTGTCTAAAGTCCCGTCTGACATTGAGATCGCCCAAGCGGCTAAGATGAAGCCGGTTGTGGAGATCGCCCAGGAGCTTGGTATTCCCGAGGATGACCTGGAGCTTTACGGTAAGTATAAGGCCAAAGTTTCTTTGGACTTGTACAAGCGTCTTGCTGACAAGCCTGACGGCAAACTGATTCTAGTCACAGCTATTACTCCTACACCGGCAGGTGAAGGTAAAACTACCACCAGTGTTGGTTTAACTGACGGACTTGCCAAGTTGGGTAAAAAAGTCATGGTTTGTTTGCGGGAACCTTCTTTGGGACCCAGCTTCGGCGTTAAGGGTGGTGCAGCCGGTGGCGGTTATGCTCAGGTTGTACCAATGGAAGATATTAACCTCCATTTCACCGGTGACCTCCACGCTATCACTACTGCTCACAACTTGCTGGCAGCTCTGGTGGATAACCATTTACACCAAGGCAATGCTTTAGGCATAGATCCCCGTCAAGTAGTATTCCGCAGGGTGTTGGACCTAAACGAAAGAGCGCTGCGGAATGTGGTCATCGGTCTGGGCAGTAAAGCTGACGGTGTTCCCAGACAGAGTGGTTTTGATATTACCGTTGCTTCTGAAGTAATGGCTATTCTTTGCTTGGCTAACAGCTTAACCGATCTGAAGGAACGCTTCAGCAGAATCGTAGTAGCCTATACTTATGATGGCAAGCCGGTAACGGCTGCCGATGTTCAGGCCCAGGGTTCCATGACTTTGATCATGAAAGATGCTCTCAAGCCCAACCTGGTTCAAACCCTGGAAAATACCCCGGCTTTCGTCCATGGCGGTCCTTTTGCTAACATCGCACATGGCTGTAATACCATTATGGCCACTAAGACAGCTCTTAAACTGGCTGACTATGTGGTTACCGAAGCCGGCTTCGGTGCTGATTTAGGTGCCGAGAAGTTCTATAATATTAAATGCCGTTACGGTAACTTGAAGCCCGATGCAACGGTCATTGTAGCTACTGTTCGTGCCCTGAAGATGCACGGCGGTGTTCCCAAGTCTGATTTAGCTACCGAAAACGTAGACGCATTGGCTAAAGGTTTTGCCAACTTGGAAAAGCATATCGAAAACGTCAACAAATTTGGCGTACCCGCTGTGGTGGCCATTAACGCATTCCCCACCGATACCCAAAACGAATTGAATACTCTCTTTGAACTTTGCCGGAAGGCCGGTGCAGAAGTGGCTATTTCCGATGTATGGGCCAAAGGTGGAGAAGGCGGCGTGGAATTGGCACAAAAAGTGCTGGAAACTCTCGAAAGCAAGCCTTCCAACTTCAAAGTGCTGTATGACACGGAAGCTCCCATCAAGGAGAAAATTGCAACTATCGCTAGGGAAGTCTATGGTGCCAACGGTGTAAACTACACAGGCACTGCTCCTAAGGATATTGAGCGCTATGAAGAGATGGGTTACGGCAACCTGCCTATCGTTATGGCCAAGACCCAGTACTCCCTGTCCGATGATCAGACTAAACTGGGACGTCCCACTGACTTTGACATTACCGTCAGGGAAGTACGCTTATCCGCCGGCGCCGGCTTCCTGGTGGCAATTACCGGTGCTATCATGACCATGCCGGGTCTGCCTAAAGTACCGGCTGCTAACAAAATTGATATTGATGAGAACGGAGTCATTACCGGTCTGTTCTAAAGTTTTACCGAGCACCCTTCAATGGGTGCTTTTTTATATTGTTGGAAGTAAATAT
>JAAYOX010000422.1 GCA_012520135.1 Clostridia bacterium | reverse complement strand
GAATATACCGTCGATGACAGTCAGGGCCACCGGCAGTTTTTCAATAATCCTGGGAAAAGTCAGGCTCAGATCTTCTTCTCCCAAGCCGTGACAGAATTGTTTGGCATCCTTGCTCAGGCAGCCTTTCAGGTTTTTAATGCCCAAAGACACTTTCATCTGATTATGGGTTTTTAACACAGGCACATTGATAATCTTGTCTGCCTCAAGGGCACTTCTGGCCACATCCAGCTTAAACCCGTCGCCATAATCCACCGGCACAAACTCTTCTTCATTAAAGTCCACCAGCTTCACACCGTAACGTTCAGCCAGCTTATAATAGCCTAATGCCTGGTAGACCTCCCGGCCTTTG
This sequence comes from Clostridia bacterium, assembly GCA_012520135.1. GTDB lineage: Bacteria > Bacillota > DULZ01 > DULZ01 > DULZ01 > JAAZDD01. The sequence goes on along the minus strand of JAAYOX010000422.1, from coordinate 3,161 downwards.
GGGGACAGATCGGGCAAGGAACCTTCCCCGATGGTAATCCGGTTAAATCCCCTTTCGACCAGGATCCGGACCAAAGCTTCCACTACCGCACTGGTAGTGACCACCCCGAAAGGGGGAAAAGGCAGTTCAAAATCCCAACTGACAATATTAGGTTTAATCAAAATCTGATCCCCTGTGGCTAATCCCTCTAAGCCGTCAATGAGTTCCAGGCTCTTTAAGAGGGAATCATATACATTGTTGACTTTAACCAGGGATACCGCTGTCTGTTTCATCAGTTTAATCATTCCTCACTATTGGCAGCTGACGCTTCCATTTTTGCTTTTTCCTCGGCAATCAACTGGCGGCGCAAAATCTTGCCTACAGCGGTGCGAGGCAGTTCATCTCTAAACTCTACGAAACGGGGTACTTTGTAAGCAGCCAGTTTGGTGCGACAATAAGCGATAAACTCTTCCTCCGTTCCTTCCTGACCGGGATGAAGCACAATATATGCTTTTACCGTGTCTCCCCGTTTTGGATCAGGAATCCCCGCTACGACTGCTTCCTTTACTTTTGGATGTTCATAGAGAACTTCCTCTATGTCCCGGGGATAAATATTGAAACCGGAGGCCAAAATCATGTCTTTTTTCCGGTCTACAATGTAGAAATAACCGTCTTCATCCATCTTGGCAATATCTCCCGTATAGAGCCAACCGTTTCTTAAAGCAATCGCCGTTTCTTCCGGCTGATTCCAATAGCCTTTCATCACTTGAGGACCCCGGATACAAAGTTCCCCAATCTCTCCCGGAGGCAGGGGTTTTGTTCCCGTTTCCAAATCCATAATGACACATTCCGTATCGGGAAAAGGTAACCCGATGGAACCGGGACGACTGGGCCGGTCAATGGGATTGCAATGGGTTACAGGGGAAGCTTCCGACAGACCGTAGCCTTCGGCAATGTCTACCTGCCCCTTGGTCAGTTTTTTAAACTGCTGGGCCACTTCCAAGGGCAGGGGCGCAGACCCGCTGATGCAGTGTTTGATGGTAGCCAGGCTGTCTGCATATTCAGCCGCTCTGGGGTGGTTATTAATGGCAATATACATGGCGGGAGCTCCCGGGAAGAAGGTTGGTTGATAACGTTTGATGGTTTCCAAAACCTCCTCAACTTCAAAACGGGGCAGGATAATCTGGGTTGCTGCCACAGCTACTGCATAATTGACACAGTTAGTCATCCCATAGACGTGGAAAACCGGCAGTATCGTTAAAACCCGCTCTTGACCGTACTCCAGACCGGGTGACCATTCAATGGTCTGGTAACTGTTTACGATTAAATTCCGGTGAGTCAGCATTACCCCTTTAGATACCCCGGTGGTTCCTCCCGTATACTGGAGAACCGCTATGTCTTCCTCCGGATTGATTTCTACCTGAGGGGGATTGGGAGCAGCCTGACCGATTAAGGTATTGAAATCGTAAACTCCTTCATCCTGGACAGGTTGACCCTGAAAACTGAAAGTGATTACAAATTGGAGATCTGTTTCACCTTTTACGGCTTTGACCCTGGGATAGAGAGCATCCATGACGATGATACCGGTAGCGCCGGCATCCTTCATCTGATAAGCCAGTTCTCTTTCCATATACATGGGATTAGTCTGAACCACAATCGCTCCAAGCTTCAATAAGGCAAAATAGGCGATTTCCCATTGGGGACAGTTAGGCCCCATCAAACCGATCCGGTCTCCCTTTTTCACTCCCAGGCTCGCCAGGGCGTTGGCAAAAAGGTTAACCTGAAGGCCGAACTGGGCATAGGTTATTTCACGGCCGGCAAAAATCATGGCTACATTGCCGGGAGCTTTGGCTACTGTCTGATCCAATAGCCCTCCCAAAGAAAGATCAGGATAATCTATACTGGGCCTTACCCCGTCGGAATAGCTTTTTAACCAAACTTTGTTGTCCATCTAAATCCCCCTTTTTTAGCTTATATTAGGCTTGCATTAGTTAAACGTACCGGTCAAGCTCGGAAAATATTACCCCCTTCCTACTCGTAGGTATAGAAACCTTTTTTCGTCTTCTGGCCCCACTCTTTTTTAACGAATTTTTCTACGACCAGAGGCGAAGGCTTATCCCTCGGATCCTGGCTTTCCTGATACCGTTCCATGGAAATGTAGTAAGCCAGATCAATACCTGTTAAATCCATCAAGCGGAAAGGCCCCAAAGGATGACCCAAAGCATTGACTACTGCAATATCAATTTCCTCAGGGCTGGCAATTCCCATATCAGCCAGGAACAACGCTTCATTATTAATGGCGGCTAAGATCCGGTTGACTAAAAAACCGTAGATCTCTTTTTTTAACAAAACACCGGTTTTGCCCAGTTTTTCGCATAAATCCATGGTTACCCGGGCGGTTTCCTCAGAAGTATGAGGACCTTGAACCACTTCCACCAGTTTCATAACCAGTGCCGGGTTGAAGAAATGCATGTTGCAGACTTTGTCGGGCCGGGAGGTCACACCGGCAATCTTAGAACTGACAATAAAGGAACTATTGGTAGCCAGAATAGCGTGGGAAGGAGCGATCCGGTCCAAGTCGGCAAACAGCTTCCGTTTTACATCCAGTTTCTCCACCGCCGCTTCGATGACAAAATCAGCCTCCGAAGCCGCCTCTTCCAGGCTGGGGGTAAAACTCAGGTTAGCCAGAGCCTGATCCGCCTGTTCCTGAGTCAGCTTTCCTTTAGCCACTCGCCCCGGCAGATAAGTACGGGCAAACTCCGCCGCTTTGTTCAGCATTGCCTGGCTGATATCGGTGCAGACCACCTGATACCCGGCCAAGGCGGCACACAGGGAAATTTGGTGTCCCATGTTACCGGCGCCGATTACACAAATCTTCTTAATATCCTGTACATTCAATTCAAACACCTCCAAATAGTTTTATACTCTAGGCTCTACAGGCTATAATGTTTGCTAACCAGGCAAAACCCCTTAACCGGTTACCGTCCGCCTGTAGCCGGTATCTGGCTTCCTTCCATTAGGTTTGGGTAGCACTTGAGGGTAATAATGCTTTGCGGAGCGGGCGTTGGGCCACAGCCGTCGGCAGCTTGCTGCCGGTAACGGCGTAGGCACTCCGCCGTAGCGGAGCAAACATTATTAGCCTTTAAAACGCTTCTAAAGGCATCTCAAGGGCTGATGTATCG
>JAAYOX010000421.1 GCA_012520135.1 Clostridia bacterium | reverse complement strand
GGAGATCGGGTGGCGATTCTAGCCTATAATCGTGTAGAATGGATGGATATTTATGCCGCTTGTGCCAAAGGGGGACAAATTGCCGTTCCAATAATGTTTCGCCTAACACCGCTTGAGTATGAATATATTATCAACCATGCAGAATGCAAAGCTTTCATTGTGGAAGAACCTTTTGTTGAAGGTGTTAACAGCGTTCGTGGAAAGCTGACCTGCATACCGGCTAGTAATTATATTTACATCGGTGAGGGTACGGCTCCCGAAGGCTACATTCATTATGAGGAAATACTGAGTAAAGGAAACCCTCAAGAGCCGGATGTAATAGTTGATGCCCAGGATACCTGGACTATTATGTATACTTCGGGCACAACGGGAAAACCCAAAGGGGTAATGCGCAATCACGAAAGTTATCTTGGACAGTACTTCCTGAGTAACTTGAGTATGGGAGTCAAACCGACGGACAAAGTGTTACTGGTAATGCCCATGTGTCATGTAAATTCGATCTTTTATTCCTTTGCATATACTTACGTAACCGCACCGGTAATGGTTTATAATATGACTAGTTTCGACGCTGAGGATCTTTTAAAAACATTAGCAGAGTACAAAATTACCTTTACTTCGCTAGTCCCTACACATTACATCATGATTCTGTCACTCCCAGATGAAATCAAACAAAAATATGATGTAAGCAATATCCGCCAGCTCTTGATTTCTTCTGCACCCGCAAGAAAGGATCTAAAAATGGCAATTATAGATTATTTTAAATCGGCTGAGCTATGGGAAGCATACGGATCTACAGAAGCGGCTTTAGTTACTTTGCTAAGGCCTGAAGATCAGTTTCACAAGCTGGGCTCTATTGGAAAAGAAATTTTTGGCATTGACCGCATTAAATTGCTGGATGAAGACGGGAACGAGGTCCCCGATGGAGAAGTTGGCGAACTCTATTCGCGCTCACCGGGCACTTTCCAGGAATACTGGAAAGATCCTGAAAAAACCAGGGAGGTTTTTAAGGGGGAATGGTGCACTGCAGGCGATATGGCCAGGAGAGACGAAGACGGTTATTATTACCTTGTTGACAGAAAGAAGAACATGATTATTACTGGCGGTGAAAATGTCTACCCCTCCGAAGTGGAGAATGCCCTTGGCGCCCACCCGGCCATTAAGGATGTGGCGGTGATTGGAGTTCCCGATGTGAAGTGGGGTGAATTGGTCACAGCCGTAGTTGTTCTACATCAGGATTATCAAGCAAGCCCGGAACTGGCTAAAGAGCTTATCGAATATACAAAAGGAAAGCTGGCAGGGTATAAGCGGCCGAAAAAAGTTAAGTTTATTAATGATGAAGATATGCCCAGAACTGCAACTGGGAAAATACTGCACAGGATTCTCAGGGAAGAATTCGGTAAATGGAGCGATGCCAATTAATAGGTTAGATCTTGCTGAAGCTTAAGCATCCGAACACACCTCAGCTCGGACTATTGTAAATAAAGACAAAAAGGGAACAGCAATTCGCTGTCCCTTTTTATTGTCATTAGTATGATCAGTTTAACTATTAGACGATCTGTTTTTTTCCAATGTACTTTTCTCGCAGAGCCGGCTTGTCGATTTTCCCGGTTACATTACGCAGAACGTTGGCAAAGACAATCTTTTCCGGCCACTTGTATTTAGCCAGCCCCTGTTCAGCACAGAAGTTCACTATTTCCTGCTCTGTCATCGTTT
>JAAYOX010000420.1 GCA_012520135.1 Clostridia bacterium | reverse complement strand
TGGAGACGAAGAAACAAATAAAAACTGTTAAAGAACAAAGACCTGTCAAAAAGAAAGACAAATCTCCGGACCCTCAAGCCCTTGAGGAACGGATTATGGAAGTGGAAGCCAGGTTGGAGGAATTGGCAGCAGTATTGGGGGATGAAGCTTTATATGCCGACGGAGATAATGTTAAAAGAGTTCAGACTGAATATGAGCAATTAGAGATGGAATTAGCTGAGCTTTACGATAACTGGGAAAAAGCCTTGGAGGCTCATTAAGGTTCATGGGGGTGAGTCATCATGGGAGAATGGAACAGAGATGATTATGAATATGTGGAAGCAGAATTAGTCGATCAGCACCTAGGACCTGAGAAACTTAAAAAAGCCGGCGATTTCTATGAAAAACTCCGGGAAAAGGTCACTGCTTGGGTGGAGGAAAAAGGGGGAGAAAAAGGGCGGCAGGTAGCAGAAATAGTACTGTTGGCTCCTGATCTGTTTATGTTACTGGTGCGTTTGCTTCAGGATCCCCGGACTCCTACCGGACAAAAGGCATTAGTTGCTGTGGGTATCGCTTATTTTTTCAGTCCTTTGGATTTTATGCCCGAGACAATTTTAGGCCCTGTAGGGTATTTGGACGATATAGTACTGGCTGTCTACATTATCAATCAAATTTTAAACGGTAATCGTCAACTGGTATTGGAGAACTGGAGCGGCCGCGGTGATGTTTTGGCTATTGTCCAAAATATTACCGCTCAGGCGGAAGAGTTAGTTGGACAAAAAATATACAACCAAATCCGGCGGCTTTTCCAGGGCCACAAGTCATGAGAAAGCGCATACTTTTAGCAGATGGGTAAATGCTAAAGGTATGCGGGAGGTGATATTTTGACTATTAAAGGCTATTATTTTGCCAGATTGGCTCGGGGAGAACTGGAAAAGATAGAACAAGCCGAAAAAGAAATTAACAAGATTGGTGACAAACAAATTATTCTGCTGGCATATAGCAAGGACACTCAGTAAGGTAAAATGGCGTTTAATGTAGTAAGGGCTGTTACGAGACGAACTAAACAGTTTGTTATGTAGCAGCCTTTTCTTTTATCCACGACAGGTGAATAAACTTCATGAGAAAATCCAAAAAGAATCGAAAAATGTTTCTTTCCTCTTTTGATTGCCACACAATACATTTGAGTTGTTCACATCAAAAAAATTTGATATTATACTATTATGATAGATGTTATAAAAATTTCGAAGGCTTTAAGTGATCCCATTCGTTATCGTATTTTAGTTATGTTATTAAATCATGAAAGAGGTGAATTAGAAGGGTTGTGCTGCAGCACTCCTGAAGAAGGAGTCTGTAATTGTGATATTGTATCAACATTTGGTATGCTTCAATCCAGGGTTTCATATCATATGAAAGAACTGACGAATTCGGGCCTCGTCCGGGAAGAGCCCAGGGGAAAATGGAAGTACTATTTCCTTAATAAAGAAACTATAGAGGCTTACATCAGGCAAATAAAAAAAGATTTTAAGCTATAGTCTTTTTTGCCCTTATATATCAAAAAAAGTTGATATATTTCTATGCTTAGTAGAAGAGAAGGAAAATAGAGGAGGATTGTTATGGAAAACATTCGTGAGGTAGTAAAAGAAAAGTATTCCCTCGCTATTAAGAATCAGGGTCAGGGATGTTGTGCAGGTGGGGGATGTTGTGGCGGTGACTCTTTCGGTGATGCTATTAACCAGATAACCGGCGATTTGTATGATGTTAAGGATTTGGATGGTATAGACCCAAATTTATTAGCTACTTCGTTTGGGTGTGGTAATCCTACAGCCTTAGCTACGTTAAATCCAGGGGAAGTAGTTTTAGATTTAGGCAGCGGAGCCGGGCTTGATGTTATCCTTTCAGCTAAAAGAGTGGGGCCTACCGGTAAGGCTTATGGACTTGATATGACTGATGAAATGCTGGAAGTTGCCAGAGAAAATCAAAGAAAGTCCGGCCTGGAAAACGTAGAGTTTTTAAAAGGACATATCGAGGAAATTCCCTTGCCGGAGAATACAGTGGATGTCATCATTTCAAATTGCGTTATTAACCTTTCAGCTGATAAAGATCGTGTCTTAGCTGAAGCGTTCAGAGTACTAAAGCCCGGGGGCAGATTTGCTGTTTCTGATATTGTCTTAAGAAAGCCCCTTCCTGAGAAAACCAAAAAGAATGTTCTAGCCTGGGCCGGCTGTATTGCGGGTGCCTTGCTGGAAACTGAGTATAAAGAAAAACTTACAAAGACCGGTTTTTGTAATATCGAGCTTCAAGTTACTCGTGAGTACGATCTCCTGGAATCCGGTTTAAGGGGCGTCTTAGGAGACTTAGGTGACGAGGAACTTAAAAAATTAAATGGTTCCATCGTGAGTGCTTTTATTAGAGCTTCGAAGCCGGCATAAGAGCTAAATCCGGTGAGCTACTGAAAAAGGCTCTGTCACCGTAGTAGTTGGTAGCAGAGCCTTTTATGGTGCCCTCCCCGGTTGCTCTCAAATTGACAGTTTTGAGGTAGTCCCATATAATCAAAACAACGCGAAGGTAAATAAAACGGTGAAAGTGAGGGATGAATGTGGACCGGTTTAAGTGGGTTTTTATGATGTTATTATCAATTGCGGTTTTGGCTCTCGTTGGATGTGAACGCACTAATTATCCTCAACTCCAACTGGGAGAATTAGAGCCTGCCGTTCAAATTCGTGGTTCAGAAGAGGATGCAAACCTTAAAGTGGCCTTGGCTTCCATCACCTCACCTAAAGAGAGTATTATTTACTATGAAGAATTGCTGCAATATTTAGAGGAAAAATTAGACAAACCTATTAAAGTAATTCAACGTAAAACTTATAAAGAAGTAAACGATTTGATTATTGCCGGAGAAGTGGATTTGGCCTTTATTTGTACTTATTCTTACGTGCAAGGTAGAGAGCAGTTTGGGCTGGAGCCGTTTCTTGTGCCTTCTGTTAACGGCAATACTACGTACCAGTCTTATATTATCGTACCGGCTGGTAGCCCGGCAGAAGCATTTACTGATTTAAAGGGCAAACGTTTTGCTTTTTCCGATCCTGATTCAACTACGGGATACTTGTACCCAAACTGGTTAGTAAATAAACTAGGGGAAACAACGGAAACCTTTTTTCGGAGCACTATCTTTACGTACAGTCATGATAACTCTATCAAAGCAGTGGCAGACAGGGTAGTTGACGGTGCCGCCATAGATGGCTTGGTATTGGACTACATTGCGGAAAAGCAGCCTGTATATGCCTCGCTGGTCAAAGTTATTGATAAGTCTACTGAATTTGGTAGTCCTCCCGTGGTGGCCAGTCCCCATTTGAGTCAGGAGGAACGCCAGAAAATATGGGAAATTCTAACTTCCATGCACTTAGATCCTGACGGGATGGCCATTTTAGAAAAAATTCGGGTAGAGAAGTTCGTGCCTCAGAATGACCAGGCTTATGATTCCATCAAGAGTTTGGCAGAGGAGGTGGGTGATAATCAACCATAAGGGTCTGGGACAAACTATCATTTTCTTGGCCGGCAAAGCCAGTGTCCGAACAAAAATTCTGGGTATGATTATCCCTTTGGTGGTGTTCCTGGGATTATGGAACGCAGTGCAAATCCAAGGTATGGCCAGGGAAATGGCTGAGCAGCAGTTAACCAAACAAGGGATATCGATTGCAGGAGAAATGGCTTCCCGGAGTGCTGACTTGATTTTTACAAATGATCGTTTTGCTTTGCATCAATTAGTTAACGACACTGTCAAATATAACGAGGATGTTCGTTATGTATTCATATTAGACGGTCTGGGAAATGTAGTGGCTAACAGTTTCGGAAACGGTTTGCCGGAAGGATTGCAGTTTGCTAATATGGTTAATAACGAGGAACACCATAAGTTGTTAACTATCAACACAGAGGAAGGCCTGATTTATGATGTGGCTATGCCTATTTTTGGAGGTAAGGCAGGTACGGTCAGGGTAGGTATGACGGAAAAGGCCATTTTAAGTATTGCCGATACGTCAATTACAAAGGTATTGTTGGCTACAGGAATTGTAGGCTTAGTGGGAATAATGGCGGCTATTTTTCTAACATTTGTGCTTACCACACCCATAAAAGAAATGGTAGCTGCCGCCAGGGAAATTGAAAAAGGTAACTATAAGGAAAGAGTGCCCTTGTGGTGGGGAAGAGATGAGCTTCATGAACTAGGTATGGCTTTTAATAAAATGGCAGGGAGCCTTGAAAGGGGCTACGAAGCACGGACCGGCCTGATCAAGAAATTAATTAATGCCCAAGAGGAGGAACGGAAAAGGATAGCCAGAGAGCTTCATGATGAAACAAGCCAGTCTTTGACTTCACTGATGATCGGGTTAAAAACCCTTGAGCATTCACAGGAGCCGGCAGAAATAAAACAAAAAGTGGCGGAACTCCGGCAGTTGACCAACAAGACACTGGAAGAGATTCATGATCTATCCCTGGCTTTAAGGCCCAGTGTGCTGGACGATCTGGGACTGGTTCCGGCGATTAATCGTTATCTTCAGGATTGTAAACGGAACTTCAATATGGACATCGATTTTCACGCTCAGGGCATGGAAGGGGTACGCTTGCCATCTGAAGTGGAAATCAGTATTTACCGGGTAGTTCAGGAAGCACTTACCAACGTGGCAAAACACGCTAAGGCCACTGCCGTCAGTGTAATTCTTGAAAGACAGGGAGAGGCAGTAACTGCCATTGTTGAAGATAATGGTGTTGGATTTGATTTGGACAGCATCTGGAAGTCACCGGTCAAAGAAAAGAGGTTAGGTCTTCACGGTATGCAGGAGAGGGTTCAGTTGACCGGCGGTCACCTAACCATTGAATCTTCGCCTGAGATAGGGACAACCATTTATGCCCAGTGGAGGATAAATACTGATATCTGGTAATTTGTGCCTGATGTCGGGGGAGGGTTATATGGGTGCAATTCAGATTTTGATCGCAGATGATCATGCTGTTTTGAGAAGCGGTTTAAAGATGATGCTGGAGTCCCAGCCGGATATGAAAGTGATCGGGGAGGCGGGGACCGGCTGGGAAATTCTTGATCTGGTCAAGGACATCAAACCGGACCTGTGTTTACTTGACCTGTCCATGCCGGGAATTGGAGGTTTGGAAATTATCCCGGATCTTAAAAAGATTGCCCAAGCAATGAAGATCCTGGTATTGACTATGCACGACGATGAAAGCTATGTGCGGGCGGTATTGAAATCCGGTGCTCATGGTTACATTCTTAAGAAAGCGGCAGATATAGAACTGCTAACAGCTATTCGATATGTTGCCAATGGAAAAATATATTTGGATCCCAGCTTAACCCATGTGCTGGTTGATGATCTGTATGGTACAGGTAAAGACAATAGTAAAGTCTCAGGTCAGGCAGAAAACTCCCTTCCCTTAAGCGAAAGAGAAACGGAAGTGCTGATCCTTGTTGCTAAAGGCTATACTAATCAACAGATTGCAGATCAACTGGTAGTGAGTATCAAGACAGTAGAGACGCATCGGAGTCGAATTAGAAAGAAGCTTGGTCTCAATCGACGATCAGAACTGGTTCGATATGCTTTTCGACAGGGGCTAATGCAAGATGCATAGGATTTCACAAAAAGCCAACGGAGGGCATATGTCCTCCGTTATCAGGTGTTATTGGCTCTTATTTTCTCTTTTGTTGCTATGACTTTTTCATTGGATTCCAGACCTGATAGTTTTTGTAGTTCTTCTTCATAGCCTTCTAAATTACGTAAATCTGCATCTAAAAAGGCCAGAAATTGATTCCACAGACGGTGAAGTGATTCTCTATTTAAGGAATGATAGACCCAATATCCTTCCTTGCTTTCATTTACCAGCCCGGCCTCTTTTAGTATTTTTAAATGTTGGGAGACCCTGGGTTGCGTCATATCTAATACCGCACTCAGTTCACAAACACACATACTCTGGACGGAGAGCATTTTAATGATTTTTAACCGGGTGGGCTCCCCTAAAGCCTTGAAAGCTTTGAATAGCTTCTCTTCCACGGCTTATCCCTCCTCATTCAAATGCTAACCCACAATGCTGCCAAAGATCACACCACTGATCGTTGACATGATTATGACTAGAAAAATATAAGTAATTGTCTTCTTTGTACCTAAGACACTTCTAATCACCAGCGTACTAGGTAAACTCAATGCCGGACCGGATAATAATAATGCCAAAGCAGGACCCTTACCCATACCTGCTCCCATTAAACCTTGAATAATGGGCACTTCTGTTAAGGTTGCAAAATACATAAATGCTCCTATAAAAGATGCAATGAAATTTGCACTAAGAGAGTTGCCACCTACCAGGGATGATATCCAGGCGGCAGGAATGATACCGCCGTCTGTACCCGGCCTGCCCATTAAGAACCCGGCCAACAATACACCTGCAAAGAGTAGCGGTAATATCTGTTGAGCAAAATCCCAGGTGGATTCTACCCACTGCCTCAATTCATCCCTATTAAACCATTTAATAAGCATGTAAGCCAGAATTGCCAGCAAGATAAAAGTAATAGGCCAATGTATTTGGTAAACCAAATACCAGAAACCCTCTGTTGACTCGGGCTTAGACGAGGCTGCGAAGATGAGAATGAATACTAAAGTGGCAAAGTACAATAGATTCTGCCGTCCTGTTCTCCTTACTTCTTCTTCAAGATCGCCAAAATGAATACCTTCCCTTTGAGCGTCCTCTTTACCATAAATTATAGACATTATCAATCCGATTACAATTGCAAATACTATCGCACTGATGGCCCTGGCCATACCCAATTCCCAGCCCAAAACCCTGGCGGTAAGGATGATTGCCATAACGTTGATAGCCGGGCCGGAATAAAGAAAGGCAATAGCCGGACCGATACCGGCACCTCTACTGTAGAGGCCGGCAAATAAAGGCAGTATAGTACATGAACATACAGCCAGTACCGTTCCTGACACAGATGCTACTGAATAAGATATCCATTTTTTTGCACCGGAACCGAAATATTTTAACACTGCATTTTGTGAAACAAAGATGGCAATAGCTCCGGCAATAAACAGGGCCGGTATCAGGCAGAACAAGACATGTTCCCGGGCATATTCACCTACCATTTTAAAGGATTCCAAAATAGCTACTTCTACCATAGGATGGCCAAAGGGTATTAAATAAGCAGCCAGAAAAACGCCTAAGTATAAAAGAAGTTTTTGCCACTCTTTCACATTGAATCCCTCCCAAACTATATAAGCATATGCTTATATAGCCTACCTTTAAGAACATCCTGAAGCAGGATGTTTTTAATCGCAAATTATATAGATGCTTTGATAAGCTTAATCACGTCATTTTTCGAAGGAAGCTTGCCACT
>JAAYOX010000419.1 GCA_012520135.1 Clostridia bacterium | reverse complement strand
TCGTGACAACTAGCGACTCCTGGTCTGACAACCTAGCCATCTACATATCTTATTCACCACTATTATCACTATTGCCTTCTTTGTGAAATAATTAACTTAACAAAATTTATTGAACAATTTGTTAAATAAAAAACCCCCTTCCGTTTTGGAAAAGGGGGTAACGAAGAAATCATATATTTTGACCAATTATCCCGCAAAAACAGCTTCTGCCGCTGCCAGGGCGGCACCTTTATCACATCCATAACCCATATCTGATAGCACTGTTTCCAGGGCAGCTAAAACCAGCATTACATTCCGTTTACGGCAAGAGTGACCCATCAGCCCGATTCGCCAAATTTTCCCCGCCAGCACTCCCAGACCGCCACCGATTTCAATGCCATATTCGTTCAACAACCGGGAACGAACCGGGCCATCTTCAATTCCTTCAGGAATAACAAAGGTAGTCAATTCCGGCAGGCGATGATCCGGGTTTTCGACGAGCAGTTTCAGGCCCATGGCTTCTAAACCCTTTTGCAATGCCAGGCCGGTGGTAGCATGGCGAGCAAACACATTCTCCAGGCCTTCTTCATGGATCAGGCGCAATGCCGCATGAATAGCATAAACACTGGAAATAGGAGCGGTATGATGATATGCTCTAGTGGCTCCACCCCAGTATTTGGCAATCATACTTAAATCCAAATACCAGCTTTGTATTTTAGTTTTCCGGTTCATAATTACATCTACCGCCCGGTCATTGAAAGTCACGGGAGACAGTCCGGGAGGAGCAGACAAACATTTCTGGGTGCCGGCGTAAGCGGCGTCAATACCTACTTTATCCGCTTCAATCGGAATGCCGCCGATAGAAGTAACACAATCAACGGCAAACAAAGCACCGTTATCATGAGCAATCCTGGCAATTTCTTCGAGAGGCTGTTTCACCCCCGTCGATGTTTCCGCATGGACAACTGCCACCATTTTAAACCGGTCTTTAGCCACCGCTTCCGCTACTTGGGCCGGATCAATAGCCTGTCCCCAGGGCGCTTCCACCCTCGTTACCTCAGCTCCTGCCCTGGCAGCCACATCGGTCATTCTTTCACCAAACAGACCGTTGACACAGATCAACGCTTTATCGCCTGGCTCAATGAGATTCACAAAAACCGTTTCCATGCCTGCACTGCCGGTTGCCGAGATAGGCATCGTTAACTTGTTTTCAGTGCCATACATTTCTCGCAGCAACTCGGCCACTTCATTCATGATTTCGATAAAAGCGGGATCCATGTGCCCAATTAGGGGCAGCGCCTGGGCCTGGAGAGTCTCGGGATGGGCATCGCTGGGTCCTGGCCCCAACAGAATGCGATTGGGAGGATTTAGCTTATACATCCAACATTCTCCTTTCCTGGAAATAGTTATTTTGGGAACAAATACTGAAATTAGCATCCACAGGAACGACATTAAATAAACATGGGGTTGACGTCGTTTGTAACATTTGACCAGGTAATATTAAGGAGGGATAAAAATGGCTAGGTTTATCAAGTTGTCATTTTTTATAACATTCGACCACAGACCGCCGACTCCTTTTGTTTTACACTAAAATTCGAAACTTTTTGGTTTTGTTGTGTTTTTTATGCACACGTTTACAAGCTAGTACACTCTTTCTAATAATAGGGGCATTTTTGTTTTCGGCAACCATGAGGTATTCCCAATCTCAGTCTTGCCGTATTGGATACAAGCCATCTCTTTTCCTATACTTAAATAGTCCAGCGGTTGCCCGCAGATCCGGCAGTGCTCTGTGTTGGTCTCAGTTAAGATGCTGACCAGCATCTGTTTTTGGCGGTCAGCAGTTCACTGCCTTTTGAGCAACTTTTGATACCTCAGTCATCACAGCACCATCCCCTAAAATAAGTTCAACAGATTTCAATTACCCTTGCTAGGCCTAATACTACTAATATTATTTATTATACAGGATCGCTCTCAACTATTACATTATGATTCCTTGAAGCCCCATCTAACGATGGGGGTATTTTCTGTCCGGCAATCAGAAAATAGCGTAGGTGATAACTACAAGCCGAAGGTCTTACAAAACTGTGCACCGATTAGCGGGTAAAAAGAGGTCAAATCTATTATGATACCAAAATATTGACACGACACCGGTAATAGATTATGCTTGATTCAGTAATTTACTGGTTTACTAAATTAGTAGAATGATTTTAGGAGGCATAACCATGAAAATACCCACTTCCCTGAAACACAAACCCGTTATTGTAATTGAGAACTATGAAAACGTGGATGGCAGATATGCCTATAATTCCGATGCCAAAGGCCTTTCTTTAGGGTTAGCCCAGTGGAATGACAGGGGCAAAGTAGATATTTCCGCTAAAGTCTGGCGACACACGGGGGAGAAATGGTCTCGACAATCGGAAGAGCTCCCTTTGCACCGGGTGCTGGACCTGGCCATTTTGGTCTCTAGAGCCCTCCTCCATTTTCGGGAGGCTTACCGGTATGAACATCTCTATGATAAAGCCAATCCTGTTATCGACCGGGTAGGCTTGCAAGGTGACGCCATGACCGTAGCCGTCTGCACAGACAATGAAAAAATTGAGGAGGATATACAACTGTTCAGCCAAGCCCTGAGCCAAGATGATGAACTCGTCGGAGAACGCCTCCGCACCCTATCCAGGATACTGAAAGAAATGGGGTACTAAGACAAAAAGAGGTGCAACCCTTGGATCGTAGAAAAGAATTGAAGCAGCAGTATAAGGAAATGAAACCGGACATGGGAGTTATGATTATTCGCTCTAAAGTCAGCAATAAATGTTTTTTACAAGCCACTCCAAATCTGAAAGGAACCATTAACGGCACCAAGTTCAAATTGAATGCCGGAGCCCATCCCAACCGGGAACTGCAAAAAGACTGGAAAGAACTTGGAGAAGATAGGTTTTCCATCGAAATCTTAGCTCAACTTGAATATGACAAAGACGAGGCCAAAACTGACTACTCGGAGGAATTAGAGATACTGCAGATGATCTGGGAAGACAAACTACTTAAACAAAATATGGAATTATATAAGAAGTAAGCAGCAAGCGGGAACAGTCCTGTGGTAATCCAAGTCCCTTAATAGAGGGAGGGATTATATAGATGAAAAGAATGTTAGTTTTAATGTTGACAATTGCCCTGTTGATAACTGTAACCGCATGTGGCAATACGGATACTAATCCAACGCCGAATGAACTGCAGGAACCGGCAGGAGTTGAAACGGGTGAGCCGGACCTTCAACCACAGGTAAAAGTTCCTTATGACCCGGAAGTAGTACAAAAGGATCAAGAACAAGTAGACAACGGCCATTCACCCTGGCAACTGGATCCACTGTACGTAACGATGACCTTTGTCAGCCTAACAATGTATCCTCAAGGGATTGTAGGAGATTATCCTATTGGGGAAAATGATATGGAAATCCTGGAAAGTACAGACGCCATAACCATTGTAGCCATGAACAGTCAAAAAACTCCTATTACAAAAGTCTATTTGGAAAGGCCAGTCAGGCAAGATGACAGCGGTATTTGGACGGTAGTTGGCTATGATTTCGATGGA
>JAAYOX010000418.1 GCA_012520135.1 Clostridia bacterium | reverse complement strand
TATTATTTGTGGGCGGCGGTGTGATTAATTCGGGAGCTTGTGAGGAGTTGCTCAGGCTGGCGGAAAAAACAGGCATTCCCGTTGCCTACAGTATCATGGGTAAAGGTGCCATACCTGATAATCATCCTTTATGTCTTGGCATGGTAGGAATGCATGGTTTAGCCCATACCAACTACGCTTTTACGGAATGTGATTTGTTGCTGGGATTGGGAGTCCGGTTCAGTGACCGGGTTATCGGTAAGGTCAATGAATTTTGCCCTAATGCTACCATTATCCATGTGGACATTGATCCGGCGGAAATCAATAAAAACGTAAGAGTACCTTTGGCTGTTGTGGGAGATGTGAAGAATGTTTTGACCAAATTACTGCCTCTTTTAGATGGATTTTCGAAGGATTATGCTCCCTGGCGGCAGCAGATCACCGGTTGGAAAGAGCAGTATCCTCTTCGTTATGAAGGGGAGGGGCTAAAATCCCAATTTATCATTCAACAGATTAATGAGTTAACTAAAGGAGAAGCCTTCATTACCACTGAAGTGGGGCAAAACCAGATGTGGGCAGCCCAGTATTGCCAAACCAACAAGCCCAGGACTTTTATTACTTCCGGCGGATTAGGGACCATGGGCTATGGTTTTCCGGCGGCCATTGGAGTTCAGATTGCTCATCCCGATGCGGTTGTCTTCGATATAGCCGGTGACGGTAGCATCCAAATGAACTCCCAGGAATTAGCAACTGCCGTTCAGTATGAATTACCGATCAACGTAGTAATTCTAAACAACAATTATCTGGGGATGGTCCGGCAGTGGCAGGAGTTGTTTTTTGATCGCCGTTATTCCCATGTAGACATGGTTAACCCGGATTTTGTTAAATTGGCAGAAGCTTACGGAGCAGTAGGCCTGAGAGTGGAAAAGCCGGAAGATGTCCGGCCGGCCTTGGAAGAGGCCATCAACTCTAAAAAAACCTATGTTCTTGATTGTCTGGTTGAACGTGAAGATAACGTATTCCCGATGGTACCTGCGGGCAGTGCCATTCACAACATGTTGGGGAGGTAATGGCATGAAGCATACATTATCAGTACTGGTAGAAAACAAGCCGGGGGTATTAAGCCGCATTGCAGCCCTATTTGCCCGTCGCGGCTACAATATTGACAGCTTGGCGGTAGGCAGGACGGAAGACCCGGCCGTATCCAGGATGACCATTGTGGTAGAAGGTGATGAACGGGTCATCGAACAGGTGACGAAACAGTTGCACAAACTGATTGATGTCATCAAACTGTCAGATATGACTAATGAAGAGTATGTAGACCGGGAGTTGATCCTAATCAAGGTTCATGCTGATCCTACTTCCCGGGCAGAAATAATGCAGATTGTAGATATTTTTCGAGCCAGAATTGTGGATATCGGCAGGAACAGCCTGATCATCGAGTGTACCGGTGACGGGGGCAAAATCAATGCCATCGAAAATGCTTTACGGCCTTTTGGCGTCAGGGAACTGGTGCGGACGGGTAAAATTGCTTTGGCTCGTGGACAAAAACAGAGGGATTGAGTTGATTCCTAAAAAGGAGGGTTTGCTTTGAGTATAACTGGTGCTGAAGCCTTAATTAAAAGCCTGGAAGCAGAAGGCGTAGAAGTTATTTTCGGCTATCCGGGAGGAGCAGTCCTATCAATTTACGATGCCCTGCGGGAATCCTCAATCAAACACGTGTTGGTTAGACAAGAGCAAGCAGCGGTTCACGCTGCCAGTGGGTATAGCAGGGTTACGGGACGGCCGGGAGTCTGCTTGGCTACCTCGGGACCGGGGGCTACCAATCTGGTCACCGGTATTGCTACTGCTTACATGGACTCTATTCCGGTAATCGCTATCACAGGGCAGGTAGCTACCGGTATGGTAGGTACCGATGCCTTTCAGGAAGTAGATATTTTCGGCATTACGATGCCTATTACCAAGCATAACTATTTAGTGCAAAAAGCGGAAGATCTGCCCCGGATTATAAGAGAGGCCTTTCATATCGCCCAAACGGGACGCCCCGGACCGGTCCTCATCGATATTCCCAAGGATGTGTCCGGAGCCATTTTGGCGCAATATCAACCTGTTACTAAAGTAGACTTGAGAGGGTATAAGCCTACCTTCCGGGGCCATCCTTCTCAAATCAGAAATTTAGCCCAATTAATTCGAGAAGCGGAAAAACCCCTGATTTATGCAGGAGGAGGAACTGTCAGAGCAGGGGCCCATGAAGAAGTGCTGGCATTAGCCGAAAGGATTAATGCCCCGGTAACAACCACTCTCCAGGGATTAGGGGTGTTTCCTGAAAATCATCCTTTGTCTCTGGGCATGTTGGGAATGCACGGCACCCCCTATGCTAACCTGGCGGTTCAGCAATGCGACTTACTAATCGGTTTAGGGGTTAGATTTGATGACCGGGTTACTCTCTCGGTAGAACATTTTGCTCCAAATGCTCAAATAGTGCATGTGGATATAGATCCGGCGGAAATCGGTAAGAATGTCCTGGTGGATCTTCCCATCGTAGGGGACGTTCGCTTGGTGCTGGAAGATTTGTTAGGCCTGGTAGAAGAAAAAGAACATCCCGAGTGGATTGAAGAAGTCCGAGGATTAAAAAAGAACTATCCTTTAACTTATGGGCATGCCGGTGGTGATTTAAAACCCCAATTTGTGTTGGAAAAACTGTCAGAATTGCTGCGGGATCAGGACTGGATTATTACCTCCGATGTGGGACAGCATCAAATGTGGGCTGCCCAGTACGGAAAATTCCTCAAACCCAATACTTTTTTGACTTCCGGCGGTTTAGGCACCATGGGTTACGGGGTGCCGGCGGCAGTGGGAGCACAATTGGGAGCACCTCAAGCTACCGTAGTCGCTGTTACGGGAGACGGGAGTTTTCAGATGCATATGGCCGAGTTAGGCACAGCTACAGAAAACAAGTTGCCGGTTAAGATTTTATTATTCAACAACAGCTATTTAGGTATGGTGAAACAGTTGCAGCACTTCTTTGTAGAGGGCAGGTATTCAGGGGTGGAATTCACCGGCAATCCGGATTTTATGCAGTTGATCAGTGCTTACAAGAATGCTTGTGGCTTGCGGATTTCCAAACCTGAGGAAGTAGAGCCCGTATTGAAAGAAGCACTCAATAACGGCAAACTTACTTTGATTGAGTGCGTGATTAGTGATCAAGAGTTGGTGTATCCGGTGGTACCCAACGATATGGGATTAGATCAAATGATCTTTTTCCCTCAGGAGGGATAAGTGATGAATGATCGAGTGTATATTTTTGACACGACATTAAGGGATGGGGAGCAGTCCCCCGGCGTGAGCCTGAATAC
>JAAYOX010000050.1 GCA_012520135.1 Clostridia bacterium | reverse complement strand
GCGTTTCCACCTAATGCAATAACAACTGTTTTCATCTCTTTCCCTCCATCTGCTTCAATTCAGTACTAAATTTTTTATAGTGATTATCTCGCAATTAAGCAATTTACAATTGCAAACTGCATAGAACTTAAATCCAGGTAATCCTGTTGGCCTGGACAAACTGACCCCACCCGGGTTCCCCAACAAAATCATTGTCACGGTAAATAACTTTGCCTCGGGAAACAGTGATTACCGGATATCCTTTAACTTTTATATCATGAAAAGGCGTGTAACCGGCTTTAGAGTGAAGCATTTCGCCGCTGAGAGTCTTCTCCAGATTAGGATCGACAATCACCAGGTCCCCGTCACTGCCTTCCCGGATAACCCCTTTCTGGGGGTACAGGCCAAAAAGCTTGGCAGGATTGGTCGCCAAATATGCGGCCAATTGCTCCAAAGTTAACCGATCCCGATCGATCCCTTCACTGAAAAGAAGAGGCAATAAAGTCTCCGAACCGGGTATGCCTGGCAAGGTGGTAAAACAAGTCTTGCCGAGTTTCTTTTGCTCCAAAGTGTAAGCACAATGGTCTGTAGCCACCACCTGTAAATCACCCTGTTGAAGAGCCTCCCAAAGCCGCAGGTTATCCTGGGCACTGCGCAAAGGTGGAGTCATGATATACTGCTTGGGAAAATCCCGTTGGAAACACTCTTCGGTCAAAACTAAATAATGAGGACATGTTTCCCCAAACACCATGAGTCCCCGGCTTCTTGCTTCCCTGATTAGTTCAGCCCCCTGGGCTGTGGAAACATGAACAAAATAAACGGGAGTACCGTGTTTCTCCGCCATGGCAATTACATTGGCAATAGCTTTCCTTTCACACTCATTGGGCCTGCTTTGACCGTGGTATTCCGGTTCTACTTTACCTTGAACCTTGAACTTGCCTGCCAGCTCCGCCACCAGTTCTTGGTCCTCTGCATGAACCGTAACCAACATGTCCAGTTCCTTGCAGTCAACCAATAGCTTTTCCAGGTTTTGATCAGGAATCTGCATGTTATCGTAGGTAGTAAAGACTTTAAGATTCCGCACTCCTGCATTCTTGAGCTCCAGCAGTTCCTCCTTGGTCCAGGAACGATGGCCATAAAGACACATATGCAGGTGATAATCAATACAGGCGTTACCTTCCGCTTCCCGTCGACGCTGTTCCATAGCCTGAGCCAAAGATTTCCCCTCTATGGGATCTGCATAATCGATGAAAGTGGTAACACCTCCGCAGGCAGCCGAACGGCTTCCTGAAACAAAGTCGTCAGCGGTACAGGCTCCTCTGACTACAAGACTGTAATGAGTATGGGCATCGATTACCCCCGGCAAAACGATCAGGCCGGAGGCATCGATGACAGTAGCTCCTGGGGAAGGGACTAAATTTGGCCTTATTTCCACAATCTTGCCCTGCTCCAAACGAAGATCCTCGTTAACTATTCCTTCCTCGGTAACCAGGGTTCCGTTTTTAATAACCAGTTCCATGGCCAACTCCCCTAACTGTTATTGATTGAGATAATCAAAGAAACCGGGTCTTTGTTCCAGTGCAGACACTAATTCGTCCAAGTTAGGATTTACTTTCATGGGCTCTCCTGCTGCTTTAATGGCATTATTAACGTCTTTCAGTCCGTTACCGGTTACAGCACAGACTACGGTTTCATTCCGCTTGATAATACCTTCGGCTACGGCTTTTTTCAGGCCTGCCAAACCGGCTACTCCTGCAGGCTCGCCAAAGATACCGGAGGTATTCCCTAATAGCCGCATTGCTGCCAGGATTTCATCATCGGAAACGTTAATATAAACACCACCGGTTTTCCTTACCGCTCTGAGGGCTTTTTCCGGGTTTCTGGGTACACCTACGGCGATACTGTCAGCCAGGGTGTTTTCTGCTGTCGGTTCCATTTTGCCTCCGGAAATAAAAGCTCTTGTCAAGGGATCGCAGCCACTGGCTTGTACACCCAGGAATTTAGGCAGGCGATCGATAAAGCCGACGTTATAGAGATCTAAAAATCCTTTATAAGCACCGCCGATGGTACATCCGTCTCCTACGGAAAAGACTACCCAATCGGGCACTTGCCAATCCAATTGTTCACAGATTTCCAAACTGACGGTCTTTTTACCTTCCGCCAAATAGGGGTTGATAGCAGCGTTCCGGTTATACCAACCGTACTTTTTAATCGCTTCCGCAGATAATTGGAAAGCCTCCCGGTAGTCTCCCTGAACGCTGATTACAGTTGCCCCAAAAATCTGTAACTGGGCAATTTTTCCTTGAGGAGCCCTTTGGGGTACAAAAATACAGGTTCTCATACCGACACTGGCTGCATTACCGGCCAGAGAAGAAGCAGCATTACCGGTGGAAGAACAAGCAATTAGTTTGGCCCCTTCTTCCATTGCTTTGACCACGGCGATGGCTGAAGCCCTGTCTTTCAACGATGCAGTTGGGTTTTGCCCATCGTCTTTCATATAAAGCTTGTCTAATCCGATTGCTTCTGCCAGGACGGCTGTATCATATAAAGGAGTCCAGCCTACCCGTAAACGAGGCCTGGCACTGTCAGGTTTAATCGGCAAAAAATCAGTATAACGCCAAATGGTATACTCCCGGTTCTCTTTAAAGGATTCTTTGGAAACCCGGCTTTTAATGTAATCATAATCATAAATTACATCCAGTATTCCTTCCGGACCGCAATCAGGACAGGTATAAACACCTGGTTCGGCAGGATAGGTCTTGCCACAATTGATACATTCCAAATGTTTTACGTTTTTCAATTGATATATCCTCCCTCTATGAATTTATCTGAAATTAATTGTTTCACTACAATTTAAGCATATCTTAACTATTCATGATAGGCAATAGTATTTTTTGCAAAGGAAAGGCACCCTTACCCACTTGGGTAGGAGTGCCTCTGATTTTGCCCTTAAGCCAATTCGGCATAAAGTGGGTAACGGGAGCAAATCTCGGCAACCTTAGCCAGCAAGTTTGCTTTTTCTGCCTCATAGGCATCTGATAAAGCAACGTCGATTAAAGAAGCAATTTCGGCCATTTCTTGCTCTTTAAATCCGCGGGTAGTGGTGGCTGGAGTTCCAATCCGGATTCCGCTGGTGATAAAGGGAGACTCAGGATCAAACGGAATAGCGTTCTTATTAACGGTAATACCGATTTCATCTAAGCGGAATTCTGCTTCTTTACCGGTCACATTTCTGGACCGTACGTCCACTAACAGCAAGTGGTTATCGGTACCGCCGGATACTAAATTGATTCCTTTGCTATTTAATCCTTCGGCTAAAGCTTTAGCGTTCTTCAAGACTTGCTCTTGGTAAGTCTTAAACTCGGGGGATAGAGCTTCTTTGAAAGCTACGGCCTTGGCGGCGATAACATGCATCAAAGGACCGCCTTGTAAACCGGGGAAGATGGCCTTATCAACCGCTTTAGCGTGTTCTTCTTTACAAAGAATCAGACCGCCCCGAGGCCCTCTTAATGTTTTATGAGTGGTAGAAGTAACAAAGTCAGCATAGGGCATGGGATTGGGATGGAGACCGGTAGCTACCAGACCGGCAATATGAGCCATGTCAACCATGAAGAGACAGCCAACTTCATCGGCAATTTCCTTGAAGATCTTAAAGTCAATGGTACGTGGATAGGCACTGGCACCGGCTACCAATAGTTTAGGCTTATGCTTTTTAGCTTGGTCTCTAACCTGATCGTAATCGATGGTTTGGGTTTTATCGTCTACTCCGTAGGCTACGAAATTATAGTACAAACCGGAGATATTAACAGGGCTACCATGAGTTAAGTGACCTCCGTGGGCCAAGTTCATCCCTAAAACGGTGTCGCCGGGCTTTAGCACTGCAAGATAGACAGCGGTGTTGGCATTGGCACCGGAGTGAGGCTGTACGTTGGCATGTTCGGCATTAAACAATTTTTTAGCTCTGTCCCGAGCCAGATCCTCAGCAATGTCGACGTACTCACATCCACCGTAGTACCTTTTGCCCGGATACCCTTCGGCATATTTGTTAGTCAATACAGAACCTTGTGCTTCCATCACTGCAAGGGAGACAAAGTTTTCCGAGGCAATTAATTCAATCTTGTCATTCTGTCTTTTTCGTTCTTGCTCCAACGCCTTGGCAATTTCTGGGTCAACTTGCATCAAATGTTTCACTTTAAAAGCCTCCTTATAAAATTGAAAGTTGTATTTGGAGATACCAAGTTTGTAACCTTAGTTACCCTTAGTATTCACCAATATTTAATTTGAGTGCCTATCATTAAATGGTATTCAACAAAAATTCTAGTTTTCCTGTCAAGTATTTAGTTTTTCTGTACTATTTTCCAACAATAAAGTTCCTTTCCGCTTTTTAAGAATTATCTCTGCCAGAATACTAATGGCGATTTCCCCGGGAGTTTCTCCACCAATATCCAAGCCGATGGGCGTTTTAACCTTGGCCAATTCTTCCCGTGGATAACCTTCCTCTTCTAACTGCCGGAGCAACAGGCGAGTCCTCCTGCGACTGCCAATCATACCGATATAAGCTGCCGGAGAAGAAATTACTTGTCGTAAGCATTCTGCATCATAACGGTGACCTCTGGTCACGATTACTATATAGGTGTTTTCGGTCACAGGATAATTCTCAAGGGCTTTAGTAAATTTATTACAAATGACCCTGGCCCCCGGTAGTTTAGCCGGATTGGCAAAATCCGCCCGGTCATCGACCACCGTAATCTCAAAATCCAGTTCACCGGCCGATGCCACCAGAGCTTGGGCTATGTACCCTGCCCCCAGTATTAACAGACTGTTAGGAGGGGTTACCGGTTGAATAAATACTTCCATTGTTCCTGCAGAGGTATCTAAGTTAACCAGCATAGGTTCCGCCGCTAGCCATTCAGCTTTCAGCCGTTCAATAATTTGGGTACCGCTGATGAAGTTCCCTTCTCTATCATAGATGGCCCTTTTACCTACATTTTCCCGTTCGGCTCCCCCGACTACCAGGCAAGAATAAATATTTTTATTTTCAGCCAGGTAAGACTCCATCTCTTGAAACAGCCCCGGATCCTGAATTGGTTCAATAATTACATCCATGATCCCCCCGCAGACCATTCCCTCATCTTCAGCTACATCACCGGTGAGATCAACATGATGAATTTTGACTTCATTATAATCAATAGCCGTCAATGCTCCTTGCTTTACTTCGGCTTCAGCGCATCCGCCTCCGATGGTGCCTACAGTTCTCCCGTCAGCATAGATCAAGAAGGAAGTTCCTATCCCCCTGGGAGTAGAGCCTTTGCTCCTGATGATGGTCGCCAAAGCTGCTTTATCTTCAGGACGGTAGTTTCTTAAAGCTTCCAGTGTCGCTTTATCCATAGGTTTCCTCCTATCTCATAGCTTGATGCCTCAGTATTCCTTCCAATACCCCGCCGCCAACAGCCAGGGCTTTATCGGAAACAGTATAGCAATACTGAATCTCCCCGCGAGGATCAATATCGCCAACTTTCATGCCTTTGTGGACCTGCAATCCTGAGCGTAGAATACCTCTTAACACACCGCTAATCTCGGCGCAGATGGGTTCTTCGCCGGCTTTGGCAACGGCTTGTCCCTTGTTGACATAATCACCGATCTCTTTTAAACCGGTAAAAAGGCCGTCGGCAGTAGCCCTCAACACCCGCTCCTCTGCATAGCCCTCCACGCTACCCGGGATTCCCGTATTGGGAGCTGCAGAACCTTCAGTGAGCACTCTCCCTAAATAATGTCCCCGTTTAGTTTCCACCACTAAATCTACTTCTTCCCCGGCTGTGAATCCGGGGCCGCAACCAATTACCAAAGGAGCCTGGCCGCGAAAAGTTCCTAAATTTCGTTTGGCCAATGTCGCATCGACGATGACCTGGGGAGCTAGTTCCAGTCTGCAGTTCGCTTCCGGGTCTACCAGTACCGGAATAACCCCCTCTTTTAACAGTGCCATTGCTTCGGAAGCGTCTTTAGCTAAACGAGCGGTCACACCTTCCACTTCGACAATTCCTTGATAAACTGCTTCGGCAAAGGCTACTGTGCGTCTGATTACAGTGGGTTCAGGGATTTCTGTCATAATCACGTCAAAACCGCTTCTCCAAATCCTTAAGGCCACACCACTGGCCACATCTCCTGCACCTTTAATTAAAACCAGCATCTGCGGACTCCCCCTTTGTGGCTCTCAGCTTTGCATAGGTATGAGGTTCATCAATATCCAAATAGATGCCGGGATCATTCACATTCAGAAAAAAAACTTGTTCTTCGTTTTCCCGGATGATTTGTTTAGCACCGACATCTCCCTGTAACTTAAGCAGCTCAGGGAAAAATTCTTTAGCGATTAAGACTGGATGCCCGGTTCTCCCCTGAAAGACAGGCACAATGAGACGGTGTTTACTCGACAGGAAAGTATCCGCAACTTTTTTTACTGTGTCAGATTGTAGCAAAGGCAAATCCGCCAAGGCTAACAATATACCTTCTACCTCCGCAGGCAAAGCCTTAATCCCGGCTACAATGGAACTGCTCATTCCCTTTTGGTAAGAAGGGTTGTCCACCCACATTACCTTCCGGTCAGCCAGTTGTCTTTTGATCCTGGAACCCTCATAACCAACTACTACAAAAACCGGACCTGTTATCGCTTCCTGAAAAGTACTTATCGTCTTGCCCAGAACGGTATCTTGCCCCCAAGCAAGCATTTGTTTTAGGCTGCCCATCCTTCGGGACTCTCCGGCAGCTAAAATAACAGTGGCAATCATCATCTCACATTACCTCTACTACCGGTGGTTCCTCACGCACATTAGTGAGAAGTACTTTTTCTACGTTCTTACTTTTTAGTAATCGGGCCAATTTCCTGGCCTTCCCCATATTCTCCCGGTTAACTCCGTTGATTAACACGGCAAACCCTGCATTGTCCGGTACCCCTTTCCGGTAACCCTCCGGATGTAAAATCACTTTAGCCGCCGCCTCAACCGTTAAAGGGTCGTTCAATTCCAATCCTGTCAGGCCTGCGATCAACTCAGGCCGGTGTAGATAATCTGAGTGTAAAGGCAAGTCAAGGGCCCAAGCACCTACTACTGCAATAACCAGTTGTGAAGACCGGGGTATAACCGGCTCATGGCCACCAGGTGCTTTAAAGGGCTTCTTGGCGGCACCGTCTGCCTCCACCAGCAAGTAGCGCCCGCCGGCTAAAGAATGTAGTGAATCAACATCATCTTTACTGATGCCCACAAATTTCTCAGTGTCCATACTTGAACCCACTAAGATCAAATCGTGATCAGGCAGTTTGAAATCCGCCTGATTATCTTTAATAGGAACGCCGGAGGTAAGCAGGCGATGCTCATAAAGAAGACCTTCGCCGGCTCCTAATCTGGTCGTAGTAGTGACAATCACTTTCTGCCCCAGTTGATTTAACTCCCTGGCTAAACGGGTAATAGTAGAGGTTTTTCCCCCGCCTCCCACTACACTAATCACTCCGGCAGCCAGGCCATCAAGTTTTTCAATTAACATTTTAATTAAAATCCCCAAGGTTTAAAGACTCTTCCAAGCGACGGGCACAGGGAGTGTTGGCCAAACCGCCACCGGCGGTCTCTTTTAAGCTGACCGGCTGAGACAGGCCTACTTCCCGCATGGC
Source organism: Clostridia bacterium (assembly GCA_012520135.1). GTDB lineage: Bacteria > Bacillota > DULZ01 > DULZ01 > DULZ01 > JAAZDD01. The sequence goes on along the minus strand of JAAYOX010000050.1, from coordinate 6,044 downwards.
AGAGATAGTGTCATCTAGGGGAATTACACTTTTAATTCCGGCTAAAGCCATATCTACGGCAATTAAAGCACCGGCGGTACCGATAGCGTTTCTTTTGATGCAAGGCACTTCTACCAAGCCTGCAACAGGATCACAGACCAGACCCAATAAGTTTTTCAAAGCCATAGCTCCCGCATGAGCTGCCTGCTCCGGATCACCCCCGGCCAATTCCACACCGGCAACAGCCGCCATACAGGAGGCTGACCCCACTTCCGCTTGACAGCCACCGGCAGCACCGGAAATAAAAGCTTTAGAACCGATAACGGTACCGATGCCGGCCGCCGTGAACAAAGCATTTACTATTTGTTCCCTGGTAGCCCCATAACCGGTGCTGATCTCATACAAAACGGCGGGAAGGATTCCACAGGAGCCCCCTGTAGGAGCGGCAACAATTTTGCCCATGGCACTGTTCACTTCCGCCACGGCAATGGCCCGGGCTACAGCATCCATCATGGGCCGGCCCGATACATACTTCTGTACTTTCCCGGCTTGGGCCAACTTAAAAGCATCGCCGCCGGTCAAGCCGCTTTTGGAGCGGAGACCTTCTTTTAATCCTCGCTCCATGGAAGCCAACATGACCTCCCAGTTGTAATCCATCTGCGCTAAGATCTCTTCCCTGGTCCGGTTACTCTCTTCCATTTCTCTTTCGATCACAATAGTTGAAATATTTGTTTTGCCATCCAAGGCCTTATTAACCAGTTCCGCTACAGATGCAAAAGCCATACTCTCACCTCCTAATCAATCACCGGTTTGAGAATAAATGCATTGTCTATCTCTTTAAGATTACGGATTGCCATAACCGTTTCTTCGGGAATGCAATCATCAGTTTCCACCACCATCAGGGCATTCCCAGTTCTACCTTTCCGGGATACATGCATCCGGGCAATGTTGATCTTTGCTTGTGCCATCAGTTCAGACACCTTAGCAATCATCCCCAGGCGATCCCGGTACACCGCACATACAGTGTGATAATCACCGGTCAAATGAACTTCAAAATTGTTGATTTGGGAGACCAAAATATTGCCCCCGCCAACGGAAGCACCGACAATGGTCCTTTTTCGCCCTGTGGCATCAGTTACCACTATTTTAGCCGTGTTGGGATGGACCACTCCTAAATCGGCTGTAGTTAGTATAACCTCCAAACCTTGTTCTTCTGCCAGTTGATAGGCATTAACAATATTTTCATCATCTGTTTTCATGCCTAAAATACCTGCAATCAGTGCCAGGTCAGTACCATGCCCTTTCCCGGTTGTGGCAAAAGAGCCATGTAAAGTAATCTCAGCCTTAACGGGCTTGGCTGCCAATACGGCTAACGCCATTCGTCCCAACCGGACGGCCCCGGCGGTATGAGAGCTTGACGGCCCGATCATTACCGGACCTACAATATCAAAAACGCCCAGCATCGTATCCCTCCCTCTATCTAAAGTAAAAATGGCCTTAAACAATGACAGACAAGGCGGCGAATCAGATACTGAACCGCCGCCTCTGGTCTACAACCGCAAACTAACCACGCAATTCTTTGATTTTCTTGTCGTATTCGAAAATCTTATTGTACTCGTTCTCCCAGAATTCTTGGTTTCTCATGGAATCGATGTACTCTTTGCTGTAACCAAAGGGTAGCCAATCCTTTTCTTTCTGCTCGAAAAGACGTTCTTTAGCTTCCATCTTGCGGAAGTCATAAATGTAGTCTTCTCCAACGTCAAGGAAAACTTCCTTAGCCCAACGCTCCAGGACATAATCCTCAGTTTCCAGATAGCGCCGCTCCAGATCTTGTAAAACAGAATCGTAACGGTCAAAACTATCGGTTGCAATGGTAACCACGTTGTCATCGGGTCCAAGGCGCAAGTATTTCGCCATTTTAATGGCACCCTGAATGTTACAGATACCGGAAACACCAAACAGGTCTTTCATGCTTTCGGCAACTTCACGTTCAACACCCATTTTCACCAACACATCAGTACCGTCATGAATAACCTTTAAGCCTTTAACACATTCGTCGTCTTTAATCAAAGTAACGAAATCAGTATTCAGCACGTTATGGATGAGAGTACACATTTTATCTCCGATACCCTCAATCCGGTGCTGGCCACGACCTCCGAAAGCCAAAGTAGCACATTCATAGGGTTCCAAAGCAACTACTTTACACTCAGGGAATACTTTCTTGAGTTCATCTCCGGCACCAATGGTACCTGCAGAACCGGGAGCGGAAGTAAAGCAGGCAATTCTTCCGTTTCCAATTCCTTCTACAGCTTCAATTAAGGAATTACCGGTTACATAACGATGGAAGCGATAGTTAGAAGGCAATTCAAACTGAGCTAAAGCTCTGTTCTTGGGATCTTTCGCCATTTCATGGGTCTTTTCCAAAGTCAGGATAACGTCAGATTCAGTTCCCGGAGTCAACTCCAGTTCTGCCCCGTACCGCTGAATGCGGTCGTATCTTTCTTTACTCATGTTGTCGGGCATAATAACAACAGCCTTATAGCCCATTAGGTTACAAATATAGGAGACCCCAATACCGAAGTTTCCGGTGGAAGGACCAAGAATTGTGTGTTCACCGGGCAGGATAGTCCCGTCGACGCAACCTTCAATTAAGGTAGAGTAAGCAGGACCAACTTTGTGGGAACCGGAAGGAAATTCTTTACCTAATAACACAATAATATTGGCATCAACGCCGGTCAATGCTTTGGGCAGCACAATTTTTCTTACTTTGTTATTGGCGTCTTTCCAGTTAATGTTGAACAAGTTGATGGGATCCAGTTCGTTTTCGTCTTTAGCCTTAAGGGCTTTTTCCCTGATCTTGGGATCAATTTTTTCAGGATGCAACATTTCTTCATAAGTTGGACCAAAAGGAATTTTTCTGTGACTCATCGTATAACCCCTTTTCTTGATTAATATTATATTGGTTTTGCTCTTTCGCCAAAAAGCGAAATACAATTACCTGCAAGGCTAGAATTGTGGTGGCGTAATCGCTGACAGGAATACCAGTTCCTCTTCTCCCACGTTGACTAGTTTGTGCGGAATCGCAGCAAAATAGTAGATGCTGTCACTTTCGTTTAATACATAAGTCTCTTCCCCTATAGTAATCTCCATTTTTCCCTGAATAACATAAATAAATTCCTCTCCGGGATGAGATAACAGTTCATCACAACTGGCAGCTCCGGCTTCCAAGCGCCCCATCACGATTTCCATTTGCCTGTTTAAGTCCGGAGAAAGCAATTCGAATACTACATGGGTATCCGGAAACTTCAGGATTTTACGTTCTCCGCGTCTTACAACGGGACTTGTATTACTGTTATCCAACAAAAAATAAAAGATAGGCACTTCCAAAGCATCTGCAATTTTCCTCAAAGATGTAATCGAAGGTTCCGCCAAATCTCGCTCCACTTGACTTAGAAAGCTAGCTGTTAAATCGGTGCTTTCTGCTAAGTCCTTTAGACTCATGTTCTTCTCCATGCGCTTCTTCCGGATCTTTTCACCTAGCATGATGGCCCTCCCTTGTAAGATCAGCTCTAGCTTACTAAAATCAGCCTTTAATAATGCGCTAAATATTAAATTCGACTTTATTAGAGATAATCCTTCTTCTATTTAAAAAAACTTTGCCTAATTAAACTAAAAACCCGCCGAAGCGGGTTTTACTATAGTTTTTTTCTTAAAATTTCATTGACCAATTTGGGATTCGCCTGACCCTTGGAAGCCCTCATCACCTGTCCTACCAAAAAGCCGAAGGCTTTATCCTTACCGTTTCGAAAATCCTCAACAGACTTGGGATTAGCTGCCAGTACTTCATCGATCATTGCTTCCAAGGCCCCGGTATCACTGATCTGTTTAAGGCCCAGCTCTTCCACCAAGGTTTTGGGATCTTTGCCAGTATCAAACATCTTTTCAAAAATATCTTTGGCCATTTTGCCGCTGATTTCACCTTTATCAATCATAGCCAGCAACTGGGCCAATTGTCCGGGGCGAACGGGACAGTCTTCAATTTCGATTCCTTTGGCATTCAAGAGCCGCAAAAGCTCTACCATGATCCAGTTGCTTACTTTTTTAGCATCGGAATACTCGGCTACAGTCTCATCAAAGAAATCAGCCAGTCGTTTGGAAGCAGTGATGACTTTGGCATCGTATTCCGGTAAACCGACCTCATCTATCAGCCGCCTTTTGCGTGCCTCAGGCAGTTCAGGAAGATTACTGCGTATTTCTTCAATCCAGGCCTCATCAATAGCCAGAGGCGGTAAATTGTGTTCTGTAAAACAACGGTAATGCCCGGAGCTTAACTTAGGTCGCATGGCTTCCGTAATACCTTTTCCTTCGTTCCAGGTACGAGTCTCCTCCTGGATTTGGCCCCCTTCTTCTACTACTTGAATTTGCCGCTGGATTTCATAGCGAATCGATCTTTCGATGGCTCGCAGGGAGTTCATATTTTTTAATTCCGTTCTGGTTCCCAATTCGGTGGAACCAACCGGTCGAATGGAAACGTTAGCGTCACAGCGAAGGGAACCTTCCTGCATTTTACAGTCGGATACCTCAAGATATTCCAGGATTGCTTTTAAAGCAGCCACGTATTCCCTAGCTTCCTCAGGAGTCCTAATATCAGGAGCCGACACTATTTCCAAAAGAGGTACACCGGCTCTGTTAAAATCAACTAGCGATTGATCTGCTTCCAAAATATTATCTCCCGCATGAATCAGCTTCCCTGCATCTTCTTCCATATGGGCAAAAGAAATATTGACCCGTTTTGTGGTACCGTCAACTTCAATATCCAGATAACCATTGCGGATAATCGGTGAGTAGAACTGGGAAGTCTGATAGTTTTTGGGCATATCAGGATAGTAATAATTTTTCCGGTCGAAATGACAGTTTTTCGTTATTTCTGCATTTAAGCCTAAGCCCGTTCTGATTGCCAACTCCACCACTTTTTTGTTCAGCCTGGGCATCGCTCCGGGCATGCCTAAACAAACAGGACAAACCCGCGTATTAGGCTCCCCCCCAAATTCCGTACTGCAGGAACAAAATATCTTGGTTTTCGATTTCAATTCTACGTGTACTTCCAAACCAATTACGGCTTCGTATTTATTGGACATTTATTTCACCTCCGCCATCGCCATGTCTTTGGGGAAGTTTAGATTTCTTTCCAAAGCATAAGCTGCCTGAAACAGGGTAGGTTCGCCTAACGGTTTTCCAATCAACTGTACTCCCACCGGCAACCCATTTGCCAAGCCACAGGGCAACGACAGAGCAGGCACGCCGGCCAAACTGGCGGGAATAGTACAGATGTCATGGCGATAAGCATCTAATCCTTGAATACCTCCATCATCTAGTAGCCAGGCCGGTTTGGGAGAAGTGGGAGTAATCAACAAGTCATAGTTGGCCAATGCCTGATCGAAATCTTTCTTAACCAAAGTTCTCAGTTTTAAACCTTTAACATAATAATCCTGAAAACGGCCGGGACCGGAGAAAAAGTGCCCCAGCAAAGTACGGATAATTACTTCCGAACCAAAGCCCTCACTTCTGGAACGAAGGTACATATTCTCTAAGTCTTCGGCTTCCATGTTCCGGTAGCCATATTTGACACCGTCCACCCTGGCTAAATTGGAACTCACTTCAGTGGTGCCGGTGATGTAATAAGCGGGCAGGGCACATTCGGTATGGGGCATGGAGATCTCCTCCACAATAGCTCCCCCGTCTTCCAGGAGGTTCAATACTTTTTTAATCAATGCTTCAACCCCGGCATCGATTCCTTGACCGAAGTATTCCTTGGGAACACCAACCTTTAGTCCTTTTACATCTTCCACCAGACTTTGTTGATAATCAGGTACTGGATCAGTTAAAGAAGTGCTGTCCAGCGGGTCGTGACCCGCAATAGCTTGAAGCAATAAGGCACAATCTCTGACATCTCTTGCTAAAGGACCTACTGTCTCCATGGAAGCCACAGTAGCAATTAAACCATTCCGGGAAACTAACCCGTAAGTAGGTTTTAAGCCTACCAACCCGCATAATGCTGCCGGCTG